>JACQAE010000121.1 GCA_016195095.1 Pseudomonadota bacterium | reverse complement strand
GCAACACAGTCCTGGATCATGCGAATGCGCGTATTGCCGGCTCGCGAGCCGATTCCCGATCACGAGCAGAAGCGGGTGGCTTTCGGCTACGTGAGCGAAGCCTGGGCGGAGGCGCGCCTCGACGGTCTCGACGCCGACTGTATGGCGCAAGCCTGCCTGTTCGCGGCTTTTGCCGAGCTGGTCACCACCTATGGCGAGGACGCCGCGGCCAAATATGCCGAAGGCTTGGCGCTACGCGTGCGCAACGGCGAATTCACCCTCGAGCGCGCGCGCCAATAGCACACTGGCGCTACCGTTGTGCCTGGCGAGGGGCGCCGCGCCTCGGCGCCTGCGGCCGACCGCAACCTTGAGGCGGTACGGCGCAGGACCGGCAGCGTCGCGGAATTTCCGGCTCGATCGCGACGACGATGGATCGTTTCGACCCCAATTCGTGAACGTGATCGATTCTTGTGGCTTCGAGCATGATGGCGTCCGGAAACCGCTTCGCACTTCTCGCCATCATGTTCTAAAGTCCGCGTATGAAAGCCGCGCTGCTCCCCGACCGCGGCGTCGTCAAGGTCGCCGGTGACGACGCGCCCGCGTTCCTCAACGGGCTGGTGACGTCCGATATCGGCAAGGTCGCGCCCGATCGCCCCGCCTATGCCGCCCTGCTCACGCCGCAGGGCAAGATCGTCGTCGATGCCATCATTGTGCGCGCCGACGACGGCGGCTTCCTCCTCGACTGCCCGCGCGCGCTCGCCGCGGCGCTGCACGCCAAGCTCAATTTCTACAAGTTGCGCGCCAAGGTGGCGGTCGAGGACATGAGCGCAGGACTCGCAATCCTCGCGGCCTGGGACGGCAAGGGATCGACGCGGCACGGCCTCGCCTATGGCGATCCACGCCTGCCGGCGCTCGGACTGCGCATTGTGCTTGCTCCCGATCTCGCCACGGCCGCGACCGCCGACCTCGATGCCGCGCCGGCGCAACCGGGGGACTACGAGGCGCACCGCATCGGCCTTGCGGTTCCCCACGGCGGCGTGGATTTCCAATATGGCGACGCCTTCCCGCACGAAGCCGATATGGACCAGCTCAACGGCGTCGATTTTACCAAGGGCTGCTTTGTCGGGCAGGAAGTCGTTTCACGCATGGAGCATCGCGGCACGGCGCGCAAGCGCGTGGTGGCGGTCACCTTCGATGGCATCGCGCCGGCGCCTGGTAGCCCGATCCTCGCCGGCGAGTCGGCGATCGGTACCATGGGTTCGGCGGTAAAGGGGCGCGGCTTGGCGTTGCTGCGCCTCGACCGCGCGGCGGAAGCGTTGGCGCGCGGACAGGCGCTCCTCGCCGATGGCGTGGCGCTGCATGTCGTCAGGCCGGACTGGGCGCGGTTTTCCATCGGCGGCGAGACACGGGCGGCGTCATGACGGCGCCGCCTGGCCCCGCCGACGACCTCAAGCGCTGCCCCTGGCCCAAGGACGACCCGCTCTACGTCGCCTATCACGACGACGAATGGGGCGTGCCCGAATTCGACGACCGCGCGCTTTTCGAAAAGCTCGTGCTCGACGGTTTTCAGGCCGGACTGTCGTGGATCACCATCCTGCGCAAGCGCGAGAATTTTCGCCGCGCCTTCGACGATTTCGCGCCGGCAACCATCGCGCGCTATGGCAAGCGCAAGACCGAGGCGCTGATGCGCGACGCCGGCATCGTGCGCAACCGCATGAAAATCGACGGCGCGGTTCTGTCCGCCCGCGCCTGGCTCGATATCATGGACAAGGGCCCCGGATTTTCCCGCCTGCTGTGGGACTTCCTCGACGGTACGCCGAAAATCAACCGCTACCGCTCGATGCGCCAAGTGCCCGCCGAAACCGCCTTGTCGCGGGCGATGTCGAAGGAACTCGCCGCGCGCGGGTTCAAGTTCTGCGGGCCGACCATCGTCTATGCCTTCATGCAGGCGACCGGCATGGTCAATGACCATCTCCTCACCTGCCCCCGCCATGCCGCCTGCGCCGAGATCGCCGCTGCTGCAGCGCGCGCACGCTAGCGCCATAGACAATCTCTATCGAAGCCAGAGCCTTTCAATATTGGCACGCTGCCCGGTCGCGGCGTCAAATCCGCCATCGCATCCGGGACAGGTCGTTTCCTGTCTAAGGCAACAGCGATAGGGGAAGGGGCCGCTCATGTCGCGACTTACGCTCATTGCCGTCAATCCGGCGGCGGATCCAGCGGTATCCGCGCGGTTTGCGCACGACATCCGCAACGCGGCGGCGACCGTCGCACTGCACATGGAGACGCTTGAGCGCCTCGCCGGCCCACGCGGCGCCAAGGCCGCCTCAGCCGCCCAGGCGATCATCGGCAAGATCGCGTCAATATGCGCGGACGCGCTGCACGCGCAGGCACACCCGCAGGCGCCGACACGGCGCGCCGGCTTCGACATCGCGCGTTGCGTGGACGAAGTCGCGAGCCTGCTTTCGCCGCTGCTGCCGCAAGGCTGCGCCATGCGCGTCCACGCCGAGCGCTCGGCGATGGCGTTCGGCAATTCGGCGGAAACATTCCGCATCATCTTCAACCTCGTCCATAACGCGGTCATGGTCGCGCGCCGCGGCGCCCGGCTTGGTCGCATCGACATCGGCATCGAGCGCGGCGCGGCGCATGTTGCCGTGCGCATCGTCGACGATGGGCCCGGTCTGCCCAAGGACGTGCGCCGGAATTTGTTCCGCGCGCGTGCCGCCGGCGCGGGCGGCCATGGCTACGGCCTCGCCATCGCGCGCGAACTGGCCGAGCGTAGCGGCGGCACCCTTGTATATGCCGCTTTTGCCGGCGAAACCGCGTTCACGCTCACGCTGCCGGCGCTCGCCATGCAATCGGTGCGCGAAAGCCCGGTGACGCGCTCGCTCGGGAGACGCGCGGCGCCGGCCTGACGCGGCAATCGGGTGACGGCGGGCGTGCCGGTGTGCGACAAAGGCGGCCGCAACAGCAAGACGATTCGCCGTGCCGAGAAGCCGAGCGGCCCCGCCGCACCGCCGCACCCCGCCGCCGCGCGCCTGGCAGCGCATGCTGTCCGGGCGCCGGCTTGATTTGCTCGACCCCTGCGCGCTCGACATCGAATTGCCGGATATCGCGCATGGGCTCGCCCGCGTCGCCCGCTGGAACGGACAAACCCATGGCGCGCATATCTTTTCGGTCGCGCAGCACACGCTGCTGGTCGAGGACATCGCGCGCCGCGCCTGCGGCACGCTGGATCGCCGGCTGGCGCTGGCGATCCTGCTGCATGACGCACCGGAATACGTCATCGGCGACATGATCTCGCCGTTCAAGGCGGTCATCGGCGATTCCTACAAGGCGGTCGAACAG
>JACQAE010000120.1 GCA_016195095.1 Pseudomonadota bacterium | reverse complement strand
ATGTGCCCGACGCCTATGTGCGCCTTGCAGTCGGCGCCATCGCCGTCGTCTTCACGCTCATCCACTGGTTCGCCCGCCGCCGCCCGCCGCCGCGCGCCGGTCGCCCGCCGGTCGCAAAGGGCGTGTTTTGGGGCGCGGTGTCCGGCTTCACCACCTTCCTGGCGCATTCCGGCGCGCCGCCGTTCCAGTTCTTTGTTCTGCCGCAGAAACTCCCGACACAGACCTTTGTTGGAACGCTGTCCATCTTTTTCGCCGTCGCGAATATGCTCAAGATCGGACCCTATCTGGCGCTCGGCCAACTCACCTTCACCCACCTCGCGACGTCGCTTGTCCTGCTGCCGCTTGCCGTCGCCACCAATCTGCTTGGCGTATGGCTGGTCCGCCGCACGCCGCAGGCGCTGTTTTATCGCATTGCCTATCTGCTCATCTTCATTGTTGGGCTCGAACTCATTCGCGAGGGGGTCTTGGCCATATCGCGCGGCGGAAGCGCGACGTGAAATCCGTCTATTTCCGCGCGCCAACACGATTGCCGCGATGAGCAGCCTGTTCGACGACCCGACCTTTTACCTCGTCGCCATTATCGCGGTGACGTCGACGGGACTTTCCAAAGGCGGGTTCGCCGGTGTCGGCATCATCGCCATGCCGCTCCTGTCGCTCTATGCGCCGCCGCTCGCCGCCGCCGCCATCCTGCTTCCGATCCAGTTGAGCCAGGACGCGCTGTCGGTGTGGAACTATCGCCGCGATTGGGACCGCTGGAACTTGAAAGTGCTCTTGCCCGGCGCGGCGATCGGGGTCGTGGTTGCCTGGATGCTGGCGGTGCGCGTGTCGGACGCGGCCGTACGCATGCTCGTGGGCGTCATCGGCTTGAGTTTCGTGCTCTGGGTCTGGCTTGGGCATGCGCGCGCCAAGCCGCGCGCGGCGACGCTCGCGGGCGGCCTGTTCTGGGGTGCGGTGTCTGGATTTACCTCGACTATCGCGCAAGCCGGCGGTCCGCCGTTCCAAGTTCACATGTTGCCGCAGGGCCTGCCGAAGCTGAACATGGTCGGCACTAATATGATTTTCTTTGCCGCGCTCAATGTCATGAAAATCGTGCCCTACCTGTCACTCGGGCAATTGTCGTTCGACAGCGTCAAGATATCGGCGACGTTGTTGCCATTCGCGGTGGCGGCGAATTTTCTCGGCTTCTGGCTGGTGCAGCGCACGCCGCAGGTGCTGTTCTACCGGATCGCCTATGTGCTGGTTTTCTGCCTGTCGCTGGTGCTGATCTGGCGCGGCGGGCAGACGCTCTTCGGCGGCTGATTGCGACCGTCGTCAGCGGTCGGGAGTAGCGTCCCGCGGTTTGGGTGGTCCGATCAGGAGATTGAGCGCGAATCCGAGGACCGGCCGATTCCGGACGGCGCTCGCCTGCGCCAGCACCGCCTCGATACGCGGCGCCACCGCGTCGAGCGCGTAGTTCCGCGCCACATGCTCGCGGCCGGCGCGGCCGAACGCCAGGCCGCGCGTCTTGTCGTCGGCGAGTTCGGTCAGGCGCTGGGCGAGCGCGCGCACGTCACCAACCTCGATTACGTGGCCGGTGCGCCCCTCGAGCACGAATTCGGGGATCATCCCGACATTAGTCGCAACGACCGGCAGTCCGCGCGCCATCGCTTCCAGGATCGCGAGCGGGCCGGTCTCGCGGCCCGAGGACAGCGCCAGCACGTCCATGGCCGCCATCAAGCCAGTGGCGTCGGCGCTTTGGCCAGCAAGTATGACGCGCTCGCCAAGCCCGCGCGCGGCCGCGATCGCGCGCAGCTCGGCCAGCATCGTGTCAGGCCCGCCGCCGACCATCAGCAGGCGCGCGCGGGGGGTCGCGTCGGCGAGGTCGGCGAAGGCCGCCACCAGGTCGGCGGGACGCTTATAGCCAAGCAGATGCCCAACCCAGCCGACGACGAACGCGTCGTCGGCGATTCCCAGGCCAGTGCGGACGGCGTTGCGCTCCGTTGCCTGCGGCGGATGCAGGCGCCCGACATCGATGAAATTCGGCAAAACGGTAATCTTGCCCGGCGCGACAAGATTGCGCCGGCGCAAATATTCCGCCATCGGCCGCGAGGTCGCGATCACCCGGTTATTGAGCAGCCAATGCGGCTGGAAATGCGGCGCATGCGCGGTGGCGACGACGGGGTAGACGCCGAACAGCCGCGCGATACCGCCATAAAGGTGCGCGCTGCTCATATGCGTGTGGATGACGTCGGGACAATAGTCGCGGATGGCGCGAGCGATACCGATAAGCTCTGCCGGCCGGCGCGAGAAATTGGATGCGAACCGCTCGGCCGCGGCAAGGTCGGGGCGCGCCGCGATCCATGCCCCGGGGCGGTGCACGAGCAATACCCGATGCCCGCGCGCCAGCAAAAAACGTATCAACAAGTGGCAATGGACGACGGCGCCGTTGATGCCGGACGCGGAAATCATCAAGGCGACGCGCATGGCCGCATCCCGGCTTGCCCGCGGCCAGGCATGGCGATGCCGGCGCACCGGGCAAGGCCTGACGCCGGCATGGCCGGGCTGATTGATCTGTCGCAGATGGACCATTACCGTGCATCAAAATCAAGGGGACAGGTCCATGGGCACGACGCCTTACGACAAAGATCTGGGGCGCGACCCGGCGAATTTCCAGCCGCTCACGCCGCTGGCGTTCTTGGAGCGGGCGGCTTCGGTGTTCCCAAACCATCCCGCGATCATCCACGGCGCGCTGCGCCGCAGCTATTCCGAGTTTTACGCGCGCGCGCGCCGATTGGCCTCCGCGCTCACCCAGCGCGGATTGCGATATGGCGATACGGTCAGCGTCATCCTCGCCAACACGCCGGCGATGCTCGAATGCCACTACGGCGTGCCGATGGCGGGGGCCGTTCTCAATACACTCAATACGCGGCTTGACGCCGCGGTCATCGCCTTTTCGCTCGATCATGCCGAGGCCAAGGTCGTGATCGTGGACCGCGAATATTCCAAGGTGCTCAAGGAAGCGCTGACGCAGACCAAGGCGCGGCCGCTCATCATCGATTATGACGATCCCGAATATGCCGGCGCCGGCGCGCGGATTGGGGAAATCGAATACGAGGACTTCGTCGCCCAGGGCGCGGCGGATTTCACCTGGTCGATGCCGCGCGACGAATGGGACGCGATCTCGCTCAACTACACGTCGGGCACCACCGGCGACCCCAAGGGCGTCGTCTATCACCACCGCGGCGCCTACCTGCTGGGCGTCGGCAATGTCGTGACCTGCGGCATGGCGAAACATCCAGTCTACCTGTGGACGCTGCCGATGTTCCACTGCAACGGCTGGTGCTTTCCCTGGTCGATGTCCGTCGTTGCCGGCACGCATGTCTGCCTGCGCTACGTGCGCGCCTCGGCCATGTATGAGGCCATGGCCACGCATGGCGTGACGCATTTGTGCGGCGCGCCGATCGTGATGTCGACGCTCGTCAACGCACCGGCGGGCGAGAAAAAGCCGCTGCCGCATGTGGTTGAATTCTTCACCGCCGCGGCGCCACCACCGGAGGCCGTGCTTGCCGCAATGCAGGCGGCCGGATTTAACGTGACGCATCTTTACGGGCTGACCGAGACCTATGGTCCGGCGGTGGTCAATGACTGGCGGCGCGAATGGAACGCGTTGCCGGCGGCGGAGCAGGCGGTGAAAAAAGCCCGCCAGGGCGTGCGCTATCTGCCGCTCGAGGCGCTCGACGTTCTCGATCCCGAGACGATGGTGCCGGTCGCGCGCGACGGCGTGGCCATGGGCGAGATCATGTTTCGCGGCAACGTGGTCATGAAAGGCTACCTTAAGAATCGCGCCGCCACGCAGGCGGCCTTTGCCGGCGGCTGGTTTCATTCCGGCGATCTCGGCGTGGTGCATCCCGACGGCTACATCCAGATCAAGGACCGCTCCAAGGACATTATTATTTCCGGCGGCGAGAACATTTCCTCGATCGAGGTAGAGGACGCGCTCTACAAGCACCCCGCCGTGCAGGCGGTTGCGGTCGTTGCCAAGCCCGACGAAAAATGGGGCGAGACACCCTGCGCCTTCATCGAACTCAAGCCCGGCACCAGCGCGACGCGCCAGGACATGATCGAATGGTGCCGGCAGAGCCTCGCCGGCTACAAATGCCCGCGCGTGGTGGTCTTTGTCGATCTGCCGAAAACCTCGACCGGCAAGATCCAGAAATATCGGCTGCGCGAGATGGCGAAAAGCGTGTGAGCGGCACGCCGCCGGCGGCGCGTCACGCGGTTGCAGGGCAATCGGGCTTTCGAGCCGTATCGCTTTTTATTGAATCGTGCGACGGCTCTAGCCTTTTGTTCGAGCGTGATCATTTACGAAAACCGCTACCCACTTCGCTCGAAAACGCTCTGGCTTTTGTTTTGGCGCGTTTTCTTCACGCGAACCGCTACCCACTTCGCTCGAAAACGCTCTGGCTTTTGTTTTGACGCGTTTTCTTCACGCGAACCGGCACCCACTTCGCTCGAAAACGCTCTGGCTTTTGTTTTGACGCGTTTTCTTCATGCGAACCGGTACCCACTTCGCTCGAAAACGCTCTGGCTTTTGTTTTGACGCGTTTTCTTCATGCGAACCGGTACCCACTTCGCTCGAAAATGCTCTGGCTTTTGTTTTGACGCGTTTTCTTCACGCGAACCGGTACCCACTTCGCTCGAAAACGCTCTGGCTTTTGTTTTGACGCGTTTTCTTCACGCGAACCGCTACCCACTTCGCTCGAAAACGCTCTAGTTGACCCGTAATCCGAGCTTTCTGATCAGGCCCGACCATTTATGCTCTTCCTCGTCGATGTCGGCGGCGTATTCGCCTGCGGTGCTGGCTAGCGGATCGCCGCCCTCGCGATTGATACGCTTGCGCATTTCCTCGCTGGTGATGATCACCTGCAGCTCGCGGTTAAGCCGTGAGATGATCGGCGCGGGCGTGCCGGCGGGCGCCAGCAGGCCATAATGCAGCACCGATTCGAAGCCGGGCAGGCCGGATTCCGCCGCGTTCGGGATCTCAGGTAGCTGCGAGAAGCGGGTCTTGCCCAGAACGGCGATGCCGCGCAACGTGCCGGCATGGAGATTGCCCATCACCGGCGGGAGCACGCCAAAGGCAATCTGCACGTGTCCGCCGAGCAGGTCGTTCATGACCTGTCCGGTTCCCTTATAAGGAATGATGGTCGACTCAATTCCGGCAATCGACTTGAACAGTTCCGCCGACATGTAGCCGCCAGTGCCAACCGCCGACGTGCCGATATTGAGCTTACCGCCCTCCTTGCGTGCGACCGCCACTACGTCGGCGATGGTCCGCGCGGGAAAGGCCGGGTTGGCGATCAACGCCACCGGCATTGACGCGATCAGGCCGATCGGCGCGAAATCCCTGCGCGGGTCGAAGCCGGCATTGGCATGGAGGCTGGGATTGATCGAGATCGAGCCAGTATGGGCGAGCAGGAGCGTATAGCCGTCGGGTGCGCTGCGGGCGACCGCGCGGGTGCCAACAAGGCCCGACCCACCGGCGCGATTGTCCACGACAACCTGCTGCCCGAGCGCGACCGAGAGCCGTTCAGCGACGACGCGGGCCATGGCGTCGACGCCACCGCCCGGTGGGTAGGGTACGATCAGGGTGACGGTGCGAGCGGGGTAATCCTGGGCATTGCCTGCTACCGGTACGATCGAAGCGATCGCCAGCAACAGCGCTACCAATACGCCGCATAACATCGGCATGGCCGTATCCCCTGCGGCAGCTGGCGCAATTGCCGCCGGAAGCATGAGAATGCGCCGCCAGCTCGGTGCAATCATCGCGATGCGGCGCTAAGCCCGCCCGCCTCGTGTGGGGGTTGCAACGTTCTCGATATCTTCGCCGCCGGTTCACCAAAAAAACATCGCAACCCAAACCAAACGAATGCCGTCGTTTTCTCGTGTCCTTTGCTATTCCGAAGTTCCCTAATGACGTGTGGCGGGTCACGCGAACTTCGGATTGAGGACACGAGAGCGCTTTGCGTTTCAATTGAATCGGAAAACGCCCGACATTCCTTAGCTTCATTCCTTAGCTTCGTCGCATTTTCTGCGGCGTGCCGGTTTCCACTTCGCCGGAAAATGCTCCAGAGCATGATCTTGAAAAGTGAGAACCAGTTTTCGGAAAAGATCACGCTCGAACAAAAAGTTAAAGTACTACGCAGATTCAACGCCAATGAATCAGACGCTAATGCACGCTGGAACCGGCGTCCTGCCTGATACGCATGATCTCGTCCTTCACCTGCAACTTGCGACGCTTCAACTCGGCAATCTTGGTGTCGTCGACAGATGGATGCTGCAGCGCTTCAGCGAGTTCGTCCTCGAGCGCCTGGTGCCGATGTTCGAGTTCCGCAAGATGCGCTTCTATGCCCATTGGGAGGTCTCCTCGGTCAGCCTGCCTGAGAAAAAAATTCTGCCATGTCGCCTGCCGCAAGTCGATGCTGGGCGTGGTAATATTGCCCGCTATCCCACGCTGCGGGAGGCAAACGGTCGCGCCCACCTTGCGGCTTACGAAGCTTTGATTGCAATTGCAAATTCCTCATCTCCGGGGCCGCATGCAACGCTCAAATTGGCGCAAAATTGGGCCTGACCCATTGATTTGACTCGCCGCTGCGTCACGGTGGTTTCGGATCGATTCGATCCAAAATCATAAACGTGATCGATTCTCGTAGCTTAGAGCTTGATGTCGCCAAAAAACGCCGCGCACATTTCGGCATCATGCTCCATGCGGCAAGTGCGCGTCGGGCGCACATTTCGCAGGAAAACCTGCCTGCGGCCGCTTGCCCCGCACGCGCGCCGGCATGATAGTTTTCGGCGTTGCGAGACGGGGTGCGCGAAAGCATGATCGCTGCAGATTTTCAATTGTTTGCGCCGGCAGAGTTTCCGATGTGGCGGCGCCCGTTAGGCTTTGCGGCCGCAGCAATTGTAGGCGTATCGGGATGCGGATTGGGATTCGCCATATTTTCGCGTTTTCCACAGCCAACCGATACTCGTTTCGCCGCGATTTGCCTTGACGCCATGCGAAACGGCAGGTTGCGACGCGCGGGCGGCGTCGCTAATGCACGCCGGCCATGACCCAGATCGATGTCGCCGAGCTGAAGGCGCAGTTGGAGCGGTTGCGCCAGGAGCACCGCGACCTCGACGCTGCAATTGCTGCCCTGCAAGTGGCGCCCGGCGCCGACATCATCCAGGTGCAGCGCCTAAAGAAACGCAAATTGCTGCTTCGTGACCGCATTTCCCATCTCGAAGACCAGCTTACGCCCGATATTATTGCGTGACGCCATTGCGTTACGCCGCGACCCGACGCCCGCACGCCAAACCTGCGTCCGTTGCGCGCGGTCGGGTGCCGCCGATGCGGCCCGGATGGACAGCAACATGAATATGTAATAACATAACATAATGAGATTTTTGGTTCGGGACCACGGACGCCGCCCGCGTGAGCAACCGCCTTCATCACCACCATCATCCTGGACAGGCGCATCCGCCGGCGCGGATTGCGCCGTCGATCCTGCGCATGTCGGTGCTCGCGCGGCTGGCAATGGTGGCAATCGTGTCGGTGGCACTATGGGCGGCGGTCGGTTGGGCAATGGGTCGGGGCGGATAGGCACATGACGGCGCAGGTGAAATTCCGCGACCTGACGCTTGGCTATGATCGCCACCCGGCGGTGCATCATCTCGACGGGACCATCATGCGCGGCGCGCTGGTGGCCGTGGTCGGGCCTAATGGTGCGGGAAAATCGACGCTGTTCAAAGGTATCGTCGGCGTGCTCACGCCATTTTCCGGCAAGATCGACCTGTGCGGCCTGCGCACACGCGACATCGCCTATTTGCCCCAGCAAGCCGACATGGATCGGAGCTTCCCGATCAGCGTCTATGACATGGTTGCGATGGGCTTGTGGCGGCAGGCCGGCATGTTCGCGGGGATAGGCCGCAAGGAGCGCGCGCGTATCGAGACCGCGATCGCCGCGGTTGGGCTGACGGGATTTGAACAGCGCCCGATCGGTACGCTGTCCGGCGGGCAGATGCAGCGTGCGCTGTTCGCGCGGCTATTGTTGCAGGACGCGCGATTGATCGTGCTCGACGAGCCGTTCAACGCCATCGACGCCAAGACCGCCGCCGATCTCGTCGATCTCGTGGGCCGCTGGCACGCCGAGCAGCGCACCGTGCTCGCCGCCTTGCATGATTTCGACGTTGTGCGCGCGAATTTCCCAGAGGCACTGCTGCTGGCGCGCGAGCCGGTGGCCTGGGGTGCCGCCGCCGACGTGCTCACGCCGGAAAACCTGCTACGCGCGCGCCGTATGTGCGAGGCCTTCGACGAGGAGGCCGGCGAGTGCCGCGTCGACGCGGCGTGAAGCCAAGACGGGCCCGCCAGCGGCCGAAGCCAAGTTCCACGGATCGCCGCCAATGATTGTCGACTATCTCGTCGCCCCCTTCGTCGAATTCGAGTTCATGCGCCGCGCGCTGGTCGGCGTGCTGGCTTTGGTGGTTGCCGGCGCTCCCATCGGCGTATTTCTCATGCTGCGGCGCATGAGCCTGATGGGCGACGCTATGGCGCATGCCATTCTCCCCGGCGCGGCCGTCGGTTTCCTGGTCGCAGGCCTCAATCTGTTTGCCATGACCGCTGGCGGATTGATCGCAGGCCTTGTCGTGGCGCTGCTGGCCGGCCTTGTCGCGCGCACCACCGGCCTCAAGGAGGACGCCTCGCTCGCCGCCTTCTTTCTCATCTCGCTCGCGCTCGGCGTCACCATCGTGTCAATTCGCGGCACCAATATCGATCTCCTGCATTTCCTGTTCGGCAACGTGCTCGGCCTCGACGACCCGACGCTCATGCTTGCCGCCGCCATCGCCACGATCTCGCTGGTCGCGCTGGCGCTGATCTGGCGACCGCTGGTGCTCGAATGCGTCGATCCGGGCTTCCTGCGCTCGGTCAGTCGCGCCGGTGCACCGGTGCATATCGCGTTCCTTGCCCTTGTCGTGCTCAACCTTGTCGGCGGCTTTCACGCGCTCGGCACGCTGCTCGCGGTCGGCGTCATGATGGTGCCGGCGGTGGTCGCACGGTTCTGGGCACGCGACCTGACCAGCATGATCCTTACCGCGATCGCGGCCGGATTCGTCGCCGGATATTGCGGCCTGCTGCTGTCGTTTTATTTTGGCACGCCAGCCGGGCCGGCCATCATCCTGGTCGCCGGAGTTCTCTATTTTGGATCGATCATTTTTGGCCGCGTCGGCGGCTTGGCGCGCAACGTATTTTCCAGGCGCCATCTTGAAGCATGAACGGCGCTCATGGGAGATTTGGACGATGCGGATCGAACGACGCCTTGCGCTTGCCTTTACCCCGGTACTCCTTCTTGCCATGCTGGTGGTGGCTTACGTCCCGGCGCGCGCGCAGCAGCGGATCACAATTGTCGCTACTTTTTCGATCCTCGCGGATTTCGTGCGCAATGTCGGCGGCGATCGTGTAAACGTCGTCACGCTCGTCGGCCCCAACAGCGACGCCCATGTCTACGCGCCAACCCCGCATGACGCGCGCAGCATCGCTGACGCCCGTGTCGTGGTCGCCAATGGGCTGGGCTTTGAGGGTTGGATCGCCCGCCTGGTCAAGGCGTCCGGCGGTAAGGCGACGATGGTCGTCGCCAGCGCCGGCGTCCGTGCGCGCCGCGCCGACGACGGACTGGGTCATGCGCACGACCGTGACACCGACCCGCATGCCTGGCAATCCGTCGCCAACGCCAAGATCTATGTCGCCAATATCCGCGACGCGCTTTCGCGCGCCGACCCGGCCGGGCGCGATGTCTACGCGGCCAATGCGGCGGCCTACCTGGCCAGGCTCGATGCCTTGGAAAAAGACGTGCGCGACACGCTCGCCGCCATTCCCGCCGTGCGCCGCAAGGTGATCACGAGCCATGACGCCTTCGGCTACTTCAAGGACGCCTATGGCATCGATTTCATCGCGCCGCGCGGCGTATCGACGGAGGCGCAGGCATCCGCGCGCGACGTCGCCAGGATCATCGGGCAAAT
Organism: Pseudomonadota bacterium; assembly: GCA_016195095.1. Classification (GTDB taxonomy): domain Bacteria; phylum Pseudomonadota; class Alphaproteobacteria; order Rhizobiales; family Xanthobacteraceae; genus JACQAE01. The sequence goes on along the minus strand of JACQAE010000120.1, from coordinate 7,582 downwards.
CCGCAAGGACAAGATCCCGGCGGTATTTCTCGAGAACGTGACCGACCAGCGCCTGCTCGACCAGATCGCGCGCGAGACCGGCGCGAGGATCGGCGGCACGCTTTATTCGGATGCGCTGACCGGCGCGGATGGCCAGGCACCAACCTATATCGACATGATCTTGCACAATGTGCGCCAGCTTGCCGTGGCGCTTGTCGGCTGAGCCGCGGCCGGCTTGCCAGCAGCGCTTATTGCCGCGCAGCGCGGATCAGCCGGTTTCCCCTTTGGCGAAATTTGCTCTAAATTCACGCCATGACGAAGCAGCCTGACCATCGCCACGACCGACACGGCGCCCACCACGACCATGACCAGCATCATGATCACGGCTCCGAATTGACGGAGATGCAGCTGCGCGTGCGCGCGCTTGAAACCATCCTCACCGAGAAGGGCTATGTCGATCAGGCGGCCCTTGACGCCATTGTCGACGCTTACGAAACCAAGATCGGCCCACATATCGGGCAACGCGTCGTGGCGCGGGCCTGGGCCGATCCGGCGTTCCGCAAGGCGCTGCTGGCGGATGGCACGGCCGCGATCGCCGGGCTCGGCCTTGTCAGCCGCATCGGCGACCATCTCGTCGCCGTTGAGAATGCGCCGGGACTGCACAACATGGTCGTGTGCACGCTGTGTTCCTGCTACCCGTGGGAGGTGCTTGGCCTGCCGCCGGTCTGGTACAAATCAGCGCCCTACCGCGCGCGCGCGGTCAAGGACCCGCGCGGCGTCCTGGCCGAATTCGGCGTGACGCTGCCCGCCGACACGCGCATTCGCGTGTGGGACTCAACCGCGGAAACGCGCTTCCTGGTGCTGCCGTTGCAGCCCGCCGGCACGGAGGGCTGGAGCGAGGAGCGGCTCGCGCAACTGGTCACGCGCGACGCCATGATCGGAACCGGCCTGCCCAAGCGGCCGCACGAGGCGGCGTCATGAATGGCGTCCACGACATGGGCGGCATGGACGGGTTTGGGCCCGTCAGTCCGCAGGCCGACGAACCCGTCTTCCATGCCGTCTGGGAAGGGCGGGTGATGGCGATGATGCGAGCGATGGGCGCAGCCGGCGCGTGGAACATCGACATGTCGCGCTATTCGCGTGAAACCTTGCCACCGGATGTCTACCTGTCGAGTTCATATTATCGCAAATGGCTTCTCGGCATGGAGCTGCTGCTGCTCGACCGCGGCTTTGTCGATGCCGGTGAAATCGCCGCCGGCCATGCGCTGCGGCCGGCCAAGCAATTGCGGCGCGGCAAGTTCACGCCCGCCGATGTCGAGCGCGTCATGTCGCGCGGTAAATTCGGCCGCGCCGCGCCGGCGCCGGCGCGCTACCGTCCCGGCGATCGCGTGCGTGCGCGCAATATGCATCCGCCGACCCATACGCGCCTGCCGCGCTACGTGCGCGGACATGTCGGGTTGGTCGAGCGCGTGCACGGCTGTCACGCCTTCCCCGATTCGCTTGCCGTCGGCGGCGGCGACGACCCGCAATGGCTCTATACCGTGGTGTTCGGGGGCCGCGACTTGTGGGGCGATGACGCCGATCCGACCCTGACGGTATCCGTAGACGCCTTCGAGCCCTATCTTGTCACGGCCTGAAATGATGTCCATGCGTCCGCCTGCCGCCGCCGGCTTCACCGACGCGGTCCCCGGCATCCCGCGCGACGCAGCCGGTCCCGTGTTTCGCGAGCCATGGGAGGCACAGGCCTTTGCGCTGGCGCTCGCCCTGCACCAGCGCGGCGTGTTCTCCTGGCCGGAATGGGCGGCGGCGCTGGGCGCCGAAATCAAGCGCGCACAGGCGGCCGGCGATCCCGATACCGGCGCGACCTATTACCATCACTGGCTGGCCACGCTCGAGCGCCTGGTCGCGGACAAGGGCGTGACCGACCGTGCCGCGCTGCGGCGCTACCACGATGCCTGGGGACAGGCCGCCGCGCGCACGCCACATGGCGCGCCGATCGAACTCGCGGCCGAGGATTTTCAGGCCGAAGGCTGATCCGGCGTCGCGATGTGTTCCGGCCGCACGCCCATGCCGATGAGGCGCGCGGGGACGCGGCGCAGGAACGCGACGCGCCCGAACAGCCAAATTGGCAGTGGCGCGCGCGGCTGCGGCGTATCGCGCCTGGCCGGTTCAAGCGCGAGTGTGCGGGCGATAACGCGGTTCTGCAGCATGATCTGGATGCGCTGGGTAACGCGTACCGCGAATTCGCGCCGCTGCTGCACGCGCCGCAACACCGCCTCGTCGAGCGTTCCGGTGCGCAACGGCTGCCACAGGATATTGGCGGCGGCGACGGCGTCCTGCACGGCAAGATTGATGCCGACGCCGCCGATCGGCGACATGGCATGCGCGGCGTCGCCGATGCACAGGAGCCCCGGCCGGTGCCAGGTGGGCAGCCGGTCGACGCGCACGGTGAGGAGCTTGACGTCGTCCCAGTCGCGGATCGCGCCGGTGCGCTCGCGCAACAGCGGCGCGCCGTCGCCGATCTCGCGGCGGAACGCGTCAAGCCCGCGGGCGCGCACCGCGTCGATTGATCCCTTGGCGATGACAAAGGCGCACTGCCAATAGTCGCCGCGATTGATCAGGATGAAGATGCGTCCGGCGAGGAACCGCCCAAGCGGCTGCGCCGCGTCATTGGCTTGGCGCGGAATGCGAAACCACAGCACGTCCATAGGCGCGCCGAGGTCATGGACCGAAAGCCCAGCGGCGTCGCGCAGGGCCGAGCCGCGCCCGTCGCAGGCAACGACGAGGGGAGCGTGGATTTCAAACGCGCCATCGGCGTCCTGCGCGTGCACGCCCGCGATCGCTGCGCCGTCCGTGAGCAAGCCGGTCGCCTGCGTGCGCATGCGCAAGCGAAAACGCGGAAAGCGGGCGGCGTGGCGCGCGAGAAAATTGAGGAAATCCCATTGCGGCATGAAGGCGATGAACTTGCAGCGCGTCGGCAGGTAATTGAAATCGGCGACCGGCACTTCGAAGGAGCCGAACTGGGCCGCGATCGTGCGCGCCTTGGCATGTGGCAATGTGAGGAATTCGTCGAGCAGGCCAAGCTCGTGCATCAGTTCAAGCGTCGAGGGATGCACCGTATCGCCGCGAAAGTCGCGCAGGAAATCTGCGTGCTTCTCAAGAACGACGACATCGATGCCGGCGCGCGCGAGCAGGAAGCCAAGCATCAAGCCGGCCGGCCCGCCACCGACGATGCAGCAGCCTGTATTGACGACCTTTGCCATGCGGGCTCGCCCGCCGTCAGACGGCGAACAGCCGCTCGCTGGCCATGTAGCCGCCGAGCAACGCCAATCCGAACGCCAGCACCAGCGCCGCGGCGCCCAGCTCGATTCCGCGCAACGCCAGCAAGCCTGAGCCCGGCCGGCGCGCGGCCAGGCGCTGCGCCATACCTTTGGCGCCGACCGCGAGCGTGGCGATGACGGCAACGGTGAGGGCCGTGCCGACGCCCATGACAAAAGTCGAGGCAATGCCCGCCCAGAACAGGCCGTTGGCGAGCGCGAAAACAAGGACCAGGATGGCCCCCGAACAGGGCCGCAGGCCGACCGCGACAATGGCGCTCAGGCCGCGCTGCCAGCCGCCCGGTCCGTCCAACTGTTGCGGCAGCGGCCCATGCGCATGGCCGCGATGGTCACCGCCATGGTCACCGCCATGGTCGTGGCCGTCGTGATGATTGTGCGCGTGACGGGCGTGGCCTCGGTCGTCGTCGCCGCCGTGATGATGGTGCTGGGCGTGGTCATGGTCGCGCGCCTGCCCGCGCCATTCGGCAAGGACTGCGCGTCCCTTCACCCAAGTCAGGCGTGCGCCCAAGACGGCAATGAGCGCGTAGCTCGCGATCTCGATCCAGCGAACCGCGCCGCCCATCGTCTTGGCGGTGGCGCCGAGGAGCGCCGCGGCGACAGCCACGATCACGACGGCGACAAGCGCCTGCAGCATCGCCGAAGCGAACGAGAGGACGATGCCGCGCCGCCAGGTTTCCTCGTTGGCGACGAGATATGACGAGATCACCGCTTTGCCGTGCCCTGGACCGGCGGCGTGAAACACGCCATAGGCGAATGACAGGCCGAGCAGGCCCCACACGATAGAATTCCGATTGCTTGGCTAAGATCCAGCCGACGAGGCCATCGGCCGCGGGCGGCGGCGTGCGAGGTCGCGGCACGCCGAATGGCGTCGCCTGAGACAGCGCCGGGCCGGCGGCGACGATAAGCGCCACCACGACCAGCGTCGCTCCGGCGAGGAGAACAAGTGTCCTTCGCCTCGCGGCAAAGGTGGTCACGGACATTTTACCGCGACCCTGTTGGCGAATTGCGAGCCGTAGTTCTCCGCCAGCGGCAGTTCCGTCACCGGCTTGCCGGGAGCGTTCGCGGCGCCGGGCCGGACGATTTCGAGCTTGCAGGATGCCGGCGCTCCGGTCAGGCGCACCGCATCGTTCTGCACATAACTGAAATCGACGAAATAGGAGGGATCGAAAACTTCGACGTCGAATTTCTCCGTCTTGGCCGGCGCCTTCAATGGCAGGGTAAAGCGCAGGGTGAGCATATTGTCCTTGAGCTCAAGCCAATAGTCGGTCGGCTGCTCGAAAGACGTCTTCTTGCCGGCGACCTTGGCATAGGTGAAGAAGTCGAATTCCTTGAGCGATGTCACGTTGACCTCGGCGAGCGGCGCCAATTCCTCGCGGGTGAATTCGCCCTTTTTCTTCGACTCCAGACCTTGCGTCGCGAAGGTCGAAAAAACGTCGTCGAAGGTCCACGCATGGCGAACCCCGGTGATACTTCCGTCCGCTGCATAGACGATCTCGCTGCGCATGGTTACCCACACATGTGGATGCGCGAAGGCGCCCGCTTGGGCGAGCAGAATTGCCGCGAATGCAAGAGCGGCGGGTGTAAGCCTGAAAACGCGCATATTCCATTTTCCCTGCGGCGCGAGAGTTTCTGCCGCGGGCGCGACCATATCACGGAGTGCGGCGTTTTGGAGGCCATGCCTGCTTGCGATCAGCGCTCGCGTGGCCTGACCAGCATCGGCCCATAGAGGATGGCAAAACCACCGAATGCCACGATCCAGCACAGGAACGCCGCGTCCAGCAACAGCATCGACGCGCTGAAGGACGCGGCGACGCGAGCCAGCGCTGCAATGAATGCCAATAGATAGATCGCCTGCGTTGCCGCCGATGCGGCGAGCGGGCGGCCGGTATGGCCAAGCGCAGCACGGGTCATGACGGCAAGCGTCATGAGCCCGAACGCGCCGGCGGTCCAGGAATGGACGCCCGCGCCCTGTGGCACGGCCGGCCATATTGCCGCAGCGCCGGCGAGCAGGAAACCGGCCGGTACGAACGCATAGCCGGCGTGCAGCACGAACACGATCCGGTCGCCGAACGTGCGTTCCCCGGCCCAGCGGGCGAGCCGCACGAGATGCAAGCACCCAGCCACAACCAGCGCCAGACCCACCACCACCCGCGTCGGCCATGTGATCCACAAGGCCAGTGCCAACGCCGCGACCATGACGGCAAAGGCGTCGAAGCGTGTGAACGGGCGCGGCATCCGGCCGGGATCGGCCCGCGCCAGCAAATTATGCGTGAAACTCGGAATAATGCGCCCGCCGACCAGCATGATCAGGACGAGGACGGCGGCGATGCCGATGCGCGGACCAAAAATCGCGGCGCCGAACCACGCCGCCTCGGCATGAAAGACGATATTGCCCGCGATGAGGACGATGAGCACCGCCAGGATGCGCAGATTGCGCCAATTCTTTCCGGCGACGATCTCGCGCATGGCAACAGCCGCCAGTGCCACCAGGAATGCAATGTCGACGACGGCCGCCACCGTCGCGCCAATGCTCGTCGCCGCCAGAATAGCAACGCGGCCCAAAAGCCACAGGCCGGTGAGCGCCGCAAGCGTCGCGCCATTGACCGGCAGCCGTCCGGTCCAGTTCGGGATCGCAGTGAGCAGGAACCCGGCGACGACCGCGGTAACGTAGCCGTAAAGCATTTCGTGCACGTGCCAATCGAGCGGGCCCCAGGCGATCGCGAGCGCGATCTTGCCGTGATATAGCGCCAGCCACAGCGCCATGCCGATTGCCGCCCATGTGGTGCCGGCAAGAAAAAATGGCCGAAACCCAGCGGAAAACAAGGCCGGCCCAGCGTAATCGCGCCGGCGCGCAAGGACGGGAGGAAGCGCTGTCATCGACCACCAGGTTGTTGACCCGTGGATCATCATGGCGGCGCGGGACCGGCGCCGCTTTGATTTCGATCAGGAATGTCCGCGTGGGTAGCGGCGCGATGGAACGCGGCCGATCGGCGCCAGGGTGGCGCCGGGGTGGCGCGTTCCGCGCGGCTACACCGCCCCTCGCCCAGTGCCGGCGCAGCCGCCGTGGCGAATGCAAAAAATTGCCGGTTTTGCCGTCAGGCCTGCGGCTGAGGTTCCATGCCGCCGGCTTCCGGACGTGGTCGCGGCTTGCCAGCGGTCGGCACCGCTGACGAGCGCGGGGTCGCGGGCTCGATCACCGATTCGCGCGACGGCCGGTTGCCCTTGAGCAGTTCCTTGATCTCCTCGCCGGTCAGCGTCTCGAATTCGAGCAGGCCCTTGGCCAAGGTCTCGAGGTCGGAACGCTTGTCGGACAGTATCTGCTTGGCCTCCGAGAAGCCCGCCTCGACCAGCCGGCGTATCTCCGCGTCGATCTTGCGGCTCGTATCCTCCGAAATGTTCTGCTGGCGCGAAACTTGGTATCCGAGGAACACCTCATCCTGGTTCTCGCCATAAGCAACAGCGCCGAGTTCCTCGGAGAGGCCCCAGCGTGTGACCATCAAGCGCGCCAGCTTGGTCGCCTGCTCGATGTCGGAGGCGGCGCCCGACGTCACCTTTTCGCGTCCGAAGACCAGTTCCTCGGCGACGCGGCCGCCCATCATGATCGCCAGCCGCGACGTCATCTGCTCGATGCTCATCGACAGCTTGTCGCGCTCGGGCAGTTGCATGACCATGCCGAGTGCGCGGCCGCGCGGGATGATGGTCGCCTTGTGCACCGGGTCGGTCGCCTTGACGTTGAGCGCAACAATGGCATGACCGCCTTCGTGGTAGGCGGTCAGCATTTTTTCTTCCTCGGTCATAACCAGCGTCTTGCGCTCGGCGCCCATCATGACCTTGTCCTTGGCGTCCTCGAATTCGGCCTGCGTCACCATGCGCTTATTGCGGCGCGCCGCCATCAGCGCCGCCTCGTTGACGAGGTTCATGAGGTCGGCGCCAGAGAAGCCGGGCGTGCCGCGCGCCGTCGTCTTGAGGTTGACGTCGGGGGCGAGCGGCACCTTGCGCACGTGCACCTTCAGGATCTGCTCGCGGCCGACGACATCGGGATTAGGCACCACCACCTGGCGATCGAAGCGGCCGGGCCGCAGCAATGCCGGGTCGAGCACGTCGGGTCGGTTGGTGGCGGCGATGAGGATAACGCCCTCGTTGGCCTCGAAGCCGTCCATCTCGACCAGCAACTGGTTCAGGGTCTGCTCGCGCTCGTCATTGCCGCCGCCGAGACCGGCGCCGCGATGGCGGCCGACGGCGTCGATTTCGTCGATGAAGATGAT
>JACQAE010000117.1 GCA_016195095.1 Pseudomonadota bacterium | reverse complement strand
GGCGGGCGGCGGCGCCTCGCGTGCGTCCGCCGGCAGGGCAAGGGGGGCGAAGGTCAGCGCCGGCGAGCCTTCAAGATCGCCGGGCATCAGGAAACGCCCGGGCGGCAGCAGGCTCATGGCATAACGCTCGTCACGGCAGGCGCGCAGATAGGCGGTGAACAGCATCGCCGCCTTGATCGCCACGTGCTCGTTTGCGATGGCGCGCGGGTCAAGCGTCGCCAGATGGCGATGCCATTCCCGCGCCAGTTCGGCGCGCGGGCGCGCCTGCGAGAGGCGCAGGCATTCGGCCGCCCATTGCTCGTAGTTCGTGTGCAGGAGCGGCAGGTCGAGGAGCCACTCGCCCGGATAATCGACGATGTCGAGGGTGAGCGTGCGCGCGGCCCCGCGCCGCGACTGGTAGTCGATGATGAGGCGCAATTGCGCGATCCGCCGCGTCGCCTGCGGCCAGCGGCGCTCGCCAAGAAGGTCGGCCGCGTGGCGCTCGTAGTCGAAGCGCGGCACGGCGTCGTCGGGCTGCGGGGCCAGCCGCGCGCGCGCGACGCGCCCGCCGCCAAGCGCCTCGAACACGGGAAAGCGTCCGCCATGGGTGAGGCCATGCACCAGCGCGGTGACGAAGACGGTCTTGCCGGCACGCGAGAGCCCGGTGACGCCCAAGCGCAGGCTGGGGTTGAAGACGCCGGCGCCGAATTCAAGCACGGCGCGACCCGAAATGCGCGCCTGTTCAATAATTTGCTGCACATTCATGGCATCTATGTGGAGCATTTTTCGCGGCCGCGAAAGGGCGCGATTGGCCGCGTTCAGGGCGTATTTCGCGGCGCGCCGGCGGCGCCAGCACGAAGGTCAGCCAAAATAGGCGTCGTGCACCTGCGTCGTCTTGCGCAGTTCCGCGGGCGTGCCCGACGCCACGATGCGGCCCTTGGACAGCACGTAGCCGAAATCCGCGATGGCCAGCGTCTGGTGCACGTTCTGCTCGACAAGCAGGACCGTGATCCCCTGCGCGTTAATACGGCGGATGATGTTGAAATTCTCCTGCACCAGGATGGGCGCGAGCCCGAGCGAAGGCTCATCCACCAGCAGCAGCTTGGGCGCGCGCATGAGCCCGCGTCCGATCGACACCATCGCCTGCTCGCCGCCCGACATGGTGCCGGCGAGTTGCCCCTTGCGTTCGTGCAGGCGGGGAAAGGTCGCATAGACGTCGCAAAGGCGCGCGGCGATGGCCGCCTTCGAGCCTTCCTGGTAGGCGCCGATGCGCAGGTTTTCCTCGACCGTGAGCTTGGGAAAGACGCGCCGGCCTTCGGGAATGCAGGCAACACCCGCCGCGATCACGCGATGCGTCGGCAGGCCGGCGAGATCGACACCGGCAAAGCGGATGGTCCCGGCATTGGGCGGCGTGAGCCCAAGGATGGAGCGGATCAGCGTCGTTTTACCCGATCCGTTCGAGCCGAGGAGGCAGGTGATCTTGCCCGCCGCCGCCGTGAGCGACACTTCCTCAAGCACATTGGCGCGGTCATAGGCGGTCGAGACGCCTTCGATCACCAGCGCATGCGTTGCGTCCGCGCTCATTGCAGACCCAGATAGGCTTCCTGCACCTGGGCGTCGGCGGCGATCTCGGCATAGGCGCCGGCCGCGATCTTGCGCCCGAAATTGAGCACGATGCAGCGGTTGGTGATGCGCTCGATGACGCCCATCTCGTGTTCGACGATGATGATGGTGAGCCCGGCAAGCCGCCCGCGCACCTCGAGAATGTCGTCCATGAGCGCCTTGGTTTCCTCATGCGTCATGCCGGCGGAGGGCTCGTCAAGCAACAGGAGTTGCGGATCGCCGATCAGCGCGCGGCAGATCTCGATGCGCCGCCGGTCGATCATGGGGAGCCCGGCGACCGGCTCCAACATGCGCTGGGCGAGCGGGGGATCGAACACCTCGATGAGCGCACGCGCGGCGGCGAGGCTCGCCTCGAATTCGTCGCGCAAGGCGTGGCGTTTGACGAGGTTGAACCATAGGCCCTGGTTGAGCCGCTTGTGGTTGCCGATCATGATGTTGTCGAAGATCGAGAGCGGCAGCGACAGCCGCGAGCGCTGGAAGGTGCGCGCAATGCCGGCGTGATAGATCGCCTGCGCCGACGCGCCGCTGATGTCGCGGCCATTGAGATACACGCTGCCGGAATCGGCTGGGTAGATGCCGGTGACGACGTTGAAGAACGTCGTCTTGCCGGAACCGTTGGGGCCGATCAGGCCGACGATCTCGCCCGGCGCCACCGCCAGATCGAGCGCGTCAAGGGCGACGACGCCGCCAAAACGCCGCGTCAGCGCGCGCGCCTCGATGACCGGCGCGGCATCCGGCCCGGCCCGCGCAGCCGGCGCGGCCGGCGTCACGCTATCCTAAGGACTTCACGAAGTCCGGCCTCAAGATTTCAGTCCAAGGCATGAGGCTGACGCCGCCGCCCAGAGCGATTTTCTCGCGTCCGCCGTAGACGACATAGCCTTGGCGCATCCCCAGGTCCTTGAGGCACTGCCGCAGCCCCTGGAGAGCTTGCGCCGAGGGCGCGCCGC
>JACQAE010000134.1 GCA_016195095.1 Pseudomonadota bacterium | reverse complement strand
GGCGGTGGAGGAGCAGGGCGCGGCGACGCAGGAAATCTCGCGCAACGTGCAGCAGGCGGCGGCGAGCACGTCGCAGGTCGCCAGCAACATCACCGACGTCAATCGCGGCGCCGGCGAGACCGGTTCGGCCTCCGCGCAAGTGCTCTCCTCGGCGCAGTCGCTGGCGAGCGAGAGCAACCGCCTCAAGCTCGAGGTCGACAAGTTCCTCACGACCGTGCGCGCCGCCTGATCAACTCCCGGCGCGGCTTTCAAGAAATCCGCGCGGCGGCCCGCAACCGGCCGTCGCGCGGCAAGCGAGCGAATATTACTTCTTGAAGCGGACGATCTTCTGGCGCTGCTCGCCCAGTCCGTCGATCCCGAGCGTCACAACGTCACCGGCCTTGAGAAAAACCGGCGCCGGCTTCATGCCGAGGGCCACGCCGGGCGGGGTTCCGGTGATGATGACGTCGCCCGGCTCCAAGACAAAGAACTGCGAGCAGTACCACACGAGATGCGCGACACCGAAGACCATGGTCTTGGTATTGCCGCGCTGGCGCTTGGCCCCGTTGACGTCGAGCCACATCGCCAATCGTTGCGGATTCTTGATTTCGTCCTTAGTCACCAGCCAGGGGCCGAGCGGCCCAAAGGTCTCGCAGCTCTTGCCCTTGTACCATTGGCTGCCCGAGCGCTCGATCTGGAACACGCGTTCCGATACGTCATTGGCGAGGCAGAAGCCGGCGACCGCGTCCATCGCCCCGCTCTTTGACAGATAGCGCGCGCGCGCGCCGATGACGATGCCCAGCTCGACCTCGTAGTCGAGCTTGGTGCATTCCTTGGGCATCATCGTGTCGTCATTGGGCCCGCAGATCGAGGTCGTGGCCTTGCTGAAAACGACCGGTTCCTTGGGCACGGCGAGGCCGGCCTCGGCGGCGTGGTCGGCGAAGTTGAGGCCGATGGCGACGAAATTGCGCACGTTTCCAACGCACGGCCCGATGCGCGGATTGCCACGCACCATCGGCAATTGCGCCAGCCGCGTCTTGCGGATCTTGGCCAGGCTCTTGGCCGTGAGCGCGTCGCCCGCGATGTCCGGCACGACCTTGGAGAGGTCGCGGATGCGGCCCTGCGCATCGATGATGCCAGGCTTTTCACGGCCGGCCGGGCCAAAACGGACGAGTTTCATGGCATGTCTCCTTGTGGTTTGGCGATGACTTGGCGGGTGTTCAATGCATGCTGCGTGGCGGATCGCAGCGCGGCCGCGTCCTGATTGCGGGAGCAAATCGGCGGCAGGCGGGATACCGGCTGACGCAAAAGATTGCGACCAGCAGGAAGTCCGTCGCGCTTTGCGTTTCCGGCGATTGGCGTTTCCAGTGAAAGGCGAAGCGCCTCAGAAAGCCCCGGGGAACGCCCCGCCGTCAAGCAACAAATTCTGTCCGGTGATGAATCCGGCCTGCGCCGAGCACAGGAACGCGCAGGCGGCGCCGAACTCCTCGGGCTGGCCGAAGCGGCGCGCGGGAATGAGCTTGAGACGGTCGGCGCGCGCTAGTTCGATGCCGACGCCGCGCGTCCGCGCCGCCGCCGCGAGGTTTGATCGCAGGCGCTCGGTCTCGAACTGACCGGGCAAGATGCAGTTGATCGTCACGTTGTCCGCCGCGACCGAGCGCGCCACGCCGGCGATAAACGCGGTGAGCCCGGCGCGCGCGCCCGAGGACAGGTCGAGCCCGGCGATCGGCGCGCGCACGCTGCCGGACGTGATGTTGACGATGCGGCCGAACTTGCCCGCCACCATCGGATCGATCGCCCGCTGGATCAGTTCGATCGCCACGATCATGTTGGCGATGACGCCGTCGATCATGCGCTGGCGGTCGAGCTCGCGAAAATCGCGCAACGGCGGCCCGGCATTGTTGTTGATGAGAATATCGGGCCGCGGGCAGGCGGCGAACAGCGCGTCCTGGCCTTGCGCCGTGGCGACATCGGCGGCGACGGCGGTGATCTTGGCGCCGCTGGCTTTGCGTATTTCCTCGGCCGTCGCCTCGAGCGTGTCGCGGTCGCGACCGTTGACGACGACCTCGCATCCGGCCTGCGCCAAATATTGCGCGCAGGCGCGGCCAAGCCCCTTGCTCGACGCGCAGACGATCGCCTTGCGGCCGGCGATGTCGAGATCCATGACGTCCTCCATTGCTGTGCCGCGCGGCAAGGCCGGCGGGGCGCAAACTTTCATCATGCGCGCGTATCGTCAATCGCGACCGGCGCGCGTCGTGCGTGGTCGTGCCGGCGCAAAAAGGGCCCGGCGATAGGCGCCAGGCCCCGTCCAGTCCCGCGGCGGCGGCTGCGCGCGGCGCGTTCAGTAGCGCCCATAACCTCCGGGCGGGCCATAGCTCGGTGGCGGACCGTAATAGGGTGGCGGGCTGTATCTTGCGGGCGGACCGTAACCGGAAGACGGACCATAGTAGCCGGGCGGCGGCCCATGGCCGCGCGGCGGACCGCTATATCGCTTGCGCTGCCGTGGCGGCGGCTTTCGCGGCCCGACCGCGCTCGAGGCTTTCTTGCCCGGTCCCGGTGGCGGGCCGGCCGTGGCGGCGGGCGCGCCCGCCGCGCCCCCCGTGGCGGTCGGGGCTGGCGTGGCGGCGGGAGCTGCCGCCGGCGCCGCCGCGGCAGGCGTTGTCGCGGCAGGCGTTGTCGCGGCAGGCTTGGGATTGGCGGGAAGGACTTGAATCTGGCGACTCTGGCCCCTGTCCTGTTGTGCGTCGGCTGCCGACTGGCACATCGCCATCACGGCTGCCGCAATGAATACGCTCCTGATGACGGGCATGACATTGCCTCCCTCGACGATTTGCTCAGGATGTGATGTGGCGCGGCGCGTAGTCTAAGTCGTGGTGGCGTCGATTGATAGATGCAATTTCCGCGACCCACCGGCGCGCCGGCACATTCGCGAAATGTGGAAATCGGCATTCTTGAAAAAGACCGCGCTCGAAAAAAGGTCATTCGTGACGCCAACCCGATCGGACCGGATCGGGCTCAGACATGTCCCGCCCGCTGGCGCGCGTCGGGATGCGGCGGCGAGGATCGCGCATATTCGATGCCGGGCGCAACGAGGATCGATTTTATCCCGTTACCGGCGTTCGCGGCCAACGCCGGACGCTTGCCGAGGCCCCGCTTGCGGCGCTACCCTCACGGACATGGCCGCAATCATGCAATCGCCGGACGCGCTGCCGACGGCGGCGGATGTCGACGCTGCCGTGCGCCGGCTTGACGGCGTCGCGTTGCACACGCCGCTGATATCCTCGCCGGTGCTCGACCAGCTGTGCGCAGGGCGCATATTCCTCAAGGCCGAGACCCTGCAGCGCACTGGATCGTTCAAGTTTCGTGGCGCCTATAACAAACTCTCCTCGCTGCCGCGGGAGAGCCGCGCCGGCGGGGTCGTCGCCTTTTCGTCGGGCAATCATGCGCAAGGCGTGGCGGCGGCGGCGCGGCTCCTGGGCATGCAGGCGGTCATTGTCATGCCCGCGGACGCGCCGCAGGCCAAACGCGATCGCACCGCGGCGCTGGGCGCACAGGTCGTTCTCTACGACCGCGACCGCGACGATCGCGAGGCGATCGCCGGCCGCATCGTGGCGGAACGCGGCGGCGTGCTGGTGCCGCCTTATGACGATGCCATGGTCATTGCCGGGCAGGGCACGGCCGGCTGCGAAATCGTCGCGGACCTGGCGCGGCTCGGCCTTCTCCCCGACATCGTCGTGGTCAATGCCTCCGGCGGCGGGCTGGTCGCGGGCATCGCGCTCGCGGTCAAGGCGCGCGTGCCGGGCGCGCGGCTTGCGACGGCGGAGCCGGAAGGCTTCGACGATCACGCGCGCTCGTTCCGTAGCGGAAGGCGTGAACGCAACGCGCGGCGCGCCGGCACGATGTGCGACGCGCTGATGGCGCCGTCGCCGGGCCGGCTCACCTTCGCCATCAACCGCGCGCTGGTCGGCGAGGGCGTCGTGGCGAGCGACGCGGAGGTCGCGCGCGCGGTCGCCTTTGCGTTCCACGAACTCAAGCTTGTCGTCGAGCCTGGCGGCGCCGTGGCGCTCGCGGCACTGCTCGCCGGCAAGGTCGAGGTGAAAGACCGTGTCGTGGTCGCCGTGCTGTCCGGGGGCAATGTCGACGCCGACTTGTTCGCGCGGCTGGTGGCCTGAAGCGCCCGTCTCCCCGCGCCGTCGGTGGCCGCCAAGCCCGCGACCGCGCCGTGCCCGGCCTCAGGTGAAGACCGCTGTCTTTTCTTCGTCGCTCAAAGCTTCGAGCGCCGCGAGCGGCTGCGCGCGCGTGCCGCCGGCGCCAGGCGTGCCGTCGCGTTGCACGCGCGCGACAAGGTTGGCGGCGGCGCTGGCAATGGCTTGCGCCGCGACGGCGCGCGGACCCTTGGCGGCGGTTGGCGCGGCCGACGGCATGGCCGCCGGGTCGGACAGTGGCGGCGCGGCCTGAGCCGTGACCTCGGCCACGGCCGGCGCCGTCTCCGGCGTGGCGTCCGGCGCCGTGGCGGCAACCAGGGTCGATGGCGCGACGCTGGGCGCGGCTGCGCCTGGGTCACCGTCCGCCGGCACCGCGATGTCAACTGGCGCCGCGACGGCGGCGTCGATACTGGCGTCCGGCTCTGCGGCAAGATTGGCGGCCATTTCGGCGCCTGCGTGGGCGTCCAATGGCGCGTCCGATTCGCCAGCCAAACTGGCGCCCGGATGCGCGGCCTCATCCGTGTCGATAGCGCCAACCGCGCCGGTATCGCCCGGGCCGGCGGCTGGTTCGATCGCCGGTGGGCCCGCGTTTGGCTCGGATTGCCGCGTGTCGGCGACCGCTGCGGCGTCCGCTGCGCTGGCTGGCGCGCGCGCGGCGGCGCCGTGGTTTGCCGAGGTCGCCGGCGCGCCGCCGCCCGCGACCGACATGACATCATCGACGTCCGACTGGTTGAGCGCCGCGGCGGCCTGCGCCGGTGCCGCTGGCGGGGGCGCGGCGGTCCGATCGCCTTCGGCATGCACGTCGACATCGGCGGCGATGCCCCAGATCTCGATCATGGCGTGGATGCGGCGCTCGAGATCGCGCATGGCGCCGACCACCTTGCCGATGCGCTGGCCGGTAAGGTCCTGGAACGAGCACGCGGAATAGATATCGGTCGCCCGCCCGTCGATCTGGTCGCAAATGTCGGTATCGATGCCCTGTTCGCGCATGGTCCAGGCGATTTCCTGGACTTTTTCGGCGGCGGCGAGGATGACCGAGGTCGCCTTTTCGGTGGCCTTCACGATGGCGTCGAGTTCGCCGGTGGCGTCGGCGAGGTTGCCGTGGCTTTCGTCATCCGAGCGGATGGCGGCGACCTCCTTCTTGGTGTGGGCGATGGCCTTGGCCATGTCGAGGAGGTGCGTGCGCAGGCGCGTAACGGTCTCGCTTTGCGAATCGGCGCGCAGGGTCTGTTCCAGGCGCTCCACCGCGGCCAGGACCTGCGCCGTGTCGGCGCTGCGGTTGCGGCGCGCATACTCGGCGAGAAACCAGCGCCCGCGCGCGGTTTCCATGACCGCGGCGCTGATGGCGTCGTAGTCGGCCTCGGCCTGCGGTGCAGACGGCGGCCGCGTCGTCAGGGCATGTGATTCGTTGGACATGGTCGACCCGCGCGCCCACGATTACGAAAGCGGGCGATCGGTCAAGGGGGGAATGGTCTTGGCGCGTGCAGAATCGTCAAACACCCACACGCGATTTGTGCGCGCGATCGCCCTGTTTTACGCTGCCCAATTCGCGGTCATCGGCGTGCAGGCGCCGTTTCTCCCGATCTGGCTCGATGCGCGCGGCTTTGACGCAGGCAGCATCGGCCTGGCGCTGGCGGCGCCCATGGCGCTGCGCGTGCTCATCGTGCCGCCGGCCATGCGCCTGGTCGACCGGCTGGCCGTCACCCGAATAGCGATCGTCGCGGCGGCCGGTCTTGCCGCATTGTCCTATGCGCTTGCCGGGTCGATGACCGCGCGCGGCCCGCTGCTGGCGGCAGCCATCGCGGCGATGACATTATTCGCCCTGACCTTTCCGCTCGGCGACGCCTATGCGCTGCGCGGCCTGGCGGAACGCGGGCGCGCCTATGGGCCGGTGCGCCTATGGGGGTCGGTCGCCTTCATGGCGGCGAACATTGCCGGCGGTCTCAGCCTTGGCGTCATCGCCGCCGACCATCTCATCTGGATCATCTTCGGCACGGTCACCGCCACGGCCGTCGCGGGCGCTATGCTCGCGCCCGGCGCGCGCGATCTGGCGGACGGCGCGGGCCAAGCCGCGGGCCAGCTTCTGTGGCGCATTCCGGGCCTCTCCGCCACCCTCGCCGCCGCCGCCCTCGTACAGGCAAGCCATGCGGTGGTTTATGGCTTCGCGTCGATCGACTGGTCGGCCAAGGGCTATGGCGGCACGACGATCGGCGCGCTATGGGCGCTCGGGGTCGTGGCGGAAATCGTCCTCTTCGCGCTCTCCGCGCGTCTGCCCGGCTGGCTCGCACCCCTTGGGCTGGTCGCGCTTGGCGCGTGTGGCGCGGTGATCCGCTGGACGATCATGGCGTTCGACCAGCCGCTCGCGCTGCTGCCCTTTCTGCAATTGCTGCACGCGCTGTCGTTCGGCGCGACGCATCTCGGCACGTTGCAGTTCATCGCGCGGGCGGCGCCGGCGCGCATGGCGGCGCGCGCGCAAGGCGCGATTTCGGTGGCGCTGGGCTTGGCAATGGCGCTGGCGATTGCGCTTTCGGGCCTGCTGTTCGCGCGTTTCGGCTCGCTCGCCTACGCGGCCATGGCGCTGATGGCGCTTGCCGGGCTTGCCTGCGCGCTAGCGGCCCGCCGCTTCGGCGAAGGGCCGCAGGTCGGCGTTTGACGGCGGGCGCTTGACGCGTTGCGTCCGCCGCGCGGTCGTCACACCGTCATGGCGGCATGGCGCATAGATCGAGGCCAGGTCGCGCCCGCGCAACAGCAGCATTTTCCGCGACAATCCGCCCTTGCGGGCGAGCCAGTTGCGGATGCGCACGGGATAGATTTCCCACAGCAGGCGCGTGCCGCCATTGCTGGTGACCATCTGGCCGGAATCATCGCGCCGCCAGGCGGCGTGAAAACCAAACACCGCCCGCGGCGTGACGCATACCCGCTCGCGCGGCAGCAGGCCGAGAATCATGGTGCAAGCGGAAATGCACGGCCCGTCAATAATGACGTTCTGACCGCTCTGGCGGATGGCCAGGTAGCGCGCCACATAGGTGCCGATCTGGCCGCCGGGATCGTCGGCAATGCGAATCGCCGCCGTGGCGCTGCCCGCAAATACAACCATGAACAGCGCCGCGAGCGCTGCGGTGGCGGATGCGACGAGGTGCATCTTGCGGTCCCCTTGCCTCGCGCAGCCCGACATAGGTGCGCCGATCAGAGTGTAAAGATAACAACCTCGTGATGCGGTTGGAAAGCGCCTTGATCGCCGCATGCGGCAATTCGGCGAATATTTTTGGCCGCTGTTGTCTCAGCCCCACAATTGCGCCTGCGGCGGGTGCACGACGCTGCCGTCATAGCGCAGTCCGTGCGGGCGATCGCGCGCCAGGAGCAGCGCGCCGTCGAGATCGACGATGCGCGCCTGCTGTGCCAGGAGCAGCGCGGGCGCGATCGAAAGCGAGGTCGAAATCATGCATCCGACCATGATATCGAAGCCATGGCCGCGCGCGAGCGCGGCCATGGCCAGCGCTTCCGTCAGACCGCCGGCCTTGTCCAGCTTGATGTTGACCGCGTCATATTTGCCGCGCAGCGCGCCAAGCGAGTGGCGATCATGCGCGCTTTCGTCGGCGCAGACCGCGATCGGACGCGCGATCGAGGCCAACGCGGCGTCGGCATCGGCGGGCAGCGGCTGTTCGATAAGCGTGACGCCGGCGGCGGCGCAGGCGGCGAAATTCGTGGCCAGGTCGTCGCCGCTCCAGCCTTCGTTGGCATCGACGATGAGTTCCGCCGCCGGCGCCGCCAGCCGCACCGCGGCAATGCGCGCGGGGTCCCCCGGCGCGCCGAGCTTGACCTTGAGTAAAGGCCGCCCAGCCGCCGCGCGCGCCGCCGCGGCCATCGCCTCGGGCGTGGCCAGCGAAATCGTATAGGCCGTGACCAAGGGTCGCGGGGCGGGCAGGCCGGCCAGCGCATGCGCCGGGCGCCCGGACTGCTTGGCGGCCAGGTCCCAGAGCGCGCAGTCGAGCGCGTTGCGCGCCGCCCCCGCCGGCAGGCGCGCGGCGAGGGATTGGCGGTCAAGCCCCGCGGCGACCGCCGGCGCCAATGCGGCGAGCGTGGCGGCAACGCCATCGACGGTTTCGCCGTAGCGCGCGTAGGGGACGCATTCGCCTTGCCCGACATGGCCTCCCGCCGCGACGCGCGCGAGGACGACCTGCGCCTGCGTTTTCGCGCCACGGCTGATGCGAAACGTGCCGGCGATCGGCCAGCGCTCGACGGCGACGGTCAGGATGGGGGCTGGCGTTGCGGTCATGCGCGGACGTGCGACCTCGACAGCGGTGCCGGACTGGTCAGTATGGGACGCAAATTCGCCTGATTCCCGCCCGACGGGAAGCCGGCAGTTGGCCGCGTTGGCGCCGCCGGCCGGGTGCGGCGGCGGCAAATGGACGGGAGCACGGGCTTGGCGGGCGATCAACTCATGACCAGCGCGATGCCGGGCGGGCGCGTGGAGCTGCGCGCGCAGGGCGCGTGGACGGTCGAGCGCGCGGCGGACCTGGAGCAATCAGTTGGGCGCGCGCTGGGCGCGAGCAAGGCCGTGCGCAGCGTCGATATCGATATGGGCGCGGTCGCGCGGCTCGATACTTATGGCGCTTGGCTGCTGGAGCGGCTCGTGCGCGACATCGCCGCCATCGGCGGCGAGGCGCGCATCACCGGTCTCGCGCCGCGTTTTCACACGCTGGTCGGGGCGATCGGGCGCACCAACCTGGCGCCGCCGGCGCGCATACGCCACAACCCGCTCGTGGCCGCGCTCGCGGTCGTTGGCCGCGCGACGCTGGAGGCGCTACTCGACCTTGCGCGCTTCGCGCAGATGACCGGCGCGCTGGCCGTGGCATTCGCGCGTATCGTGGCGCGGCCATGGACGTTTCGCCTCACCTCCATGGTGCACCACCTCGACCGCGTCGGCTGGCGCGCGCTGCCGATCATTGTTCTCATCACGTTCCTGCTCGGCGCCATCATCGCGCAGCAGGGAATTTTCCATTTCCGACAGTTCAACGCCGAATTCTTTGTCGTCGATATGCTCGGCGTCCTTGTGCTGCGCGAAATCGGCGTTCTGATGGTCTGCGTCATGGTCGCCGGGCGCTCGGGCAGCGCCTATACGGCGGAGCTCGGCGCCATGAAGATGCGCGAGGAGATCGACGCGCTGCGCACCATGGGGCTTGATCCGATCGCCATCCTGGTGGCGCCGCGCATTGCGGCGCTGTCGCTGGCGGTTCCGATCCTCACCTTTGTCGGCTCGATCGCCGCGCTGGTCGGCGGCGGCGTCGTGTTCTGGCTTTATGGCGGCATGGCGCCGGAAATCTTCCTCTCGCGGCTGCGCGACGCGATCACGCTCGATCATTTCGCCATCGGATTGTTCAAGGCGCCGTTCATGGCGCTGGTGATCGGGATCGTCGCCAGCGTTGAGGGGCTCGCCGTTGCCGGCAGCGCCGAATCGCTGGGGCGGCGCACGACGGCGTCGGTGGTCAAGGCCATCTTCCTGGTCATCCTGCTCGACGGCCTGTTCGCCATGTTCTTCGCCGCGATCGGCAAATAGGCCATGAGCGAGGGCGCGGGCGAGGCAATCATCCATGTGCGCGACCTCACGGTCGGGTTCGGCGCCGTCGACGTGATCGATGGTCTCTCGCTTGACGTTCGCCGCGGCGAGGTGCTCGGCCTGGTCGGCGGATCGGGCGCCGGCAAGTCGGTGCTCATGCGCACGATCATCGGCCTCCTGCGCCAGCGCCGCGGCAAGATCGAGGTGTTCGGTTGCGACGTCGGCGGCATGCGCGCGGGCGAGCGGCGCGCCATCGAAAGGCGCTGGGGCGTGCTGTTTCAGCACGGCGCGCTGTTCTCCGCGCTCAGCGTGCGCCAGAACGTGCAATTTCCCATGCGTGAATATTTGAACCTGTCGCGCCGGCTGCGCGACGAGATCGCGATCGCCAAGCTCGAAATGGTCGGGCTCGACGCCGACGTGTGCGAGAAATTCCCGGCGCAATTGTCGGGCGGCATGATCAAGCGCGTGGCACTCGCGCGCGCGCTCGCGCTCGATCCGGAGATCGTCTTTCTCGACGAGCCGACATCCGGGCTTGACCCGATCGGCGCCGCCGATTTCGACGAACTCATTCGCACGCTCTCGCGTACGCTCGGGTTGACCGTCTACATGGTCACGCATGACCTCGACAGCCTGCACGCGGTCTGCGACCGCATCGCGGTCCTGGCCGCCGGCCAGGTCATCGAGGATGGCCCCATTTCGACCATGCTCGCCTCCGATCATCCCTGGATCAGGTCATATTTCCACGGCCGGCGGTCGCGCGCGGCCAATAATGGTAGAATCTAGCAGCCAAGGACGAATCGGTCACAACGATGGAAACACGGGCGAATTATGCGCTGATCGGCGTGTTCACGCTGGCGACGATCGCCGCGGCGTTCGGGTTCGTCTATTGGTTCACCAACGTGTCCGGCGGCGGCGCGCGCGCGACCTATCAGGTTGAATTCGGCGCGCCGGTTTCCGGCCTGCGCGGCGGCTCGGCGGTGACGTTCAATGGCATTCGGGTCGGCGAAGTCGTGCGCATCGCGCTGGCGGCCGATAATCCACGCCAGGTGATGGCGACGATCCGCGTCGATAGCGCGGCGCCCGTGCGCGCCGATACGTCGGCGATCCTCGAATTCCAGGGCCTCACCGGGCTCGCCACGCTGGCGCT
>JACQAE010000133.1 GCA_016195095.1 Pseudomonadota bacterium | reverse complement strand
GCGCGGCGGCGATGAGCGCGTTCATCGGCTTGACGATGGAGGCTTGGCTCGAGACGTCCTTGCCGATCTTCTCGATATAACCGCCGGGCGCGCAGAAATCGTTCTGCATGTCGACGACCACAAGCGCCGCCCGCTTGGGAGAGAGGCGCTCGGCCGCATCGAGATAGAGTGTCCTGCTCGCGTAACCGGACGCGTTCGGCATTGGGCTCGACGTCACGCGAAGCTCGACCACACCGTGGCGCCGATGCCGCAGCGCATCTCCTGCGAGGCGACATAGAACACCGTCTTAGCGTGTGTGCCGCCGGCCGCCGCCATGGCGACCATCCAGGCCAGCAGTTCGGTGGTGCCGCCGCCACCGGCTTCGTTCATGCGTTCGACGGTCGCTTCGCGGACAACGCGGTCGGCGTTGCTCTCTTCCATCAGATCGAGGAACCAGCGATCGAATTTGGCGTCCATGGTGAAGTAGCGCGGGCCACCGGGCTCATGCGACAGGCCGCCGGTGCCCATGAGGCCGACGCGCAGGCCCTTGGGCAGCACGTCGCGCACGATGCGGCGCAATTCGCGGCCGAAGGCGATGCATTCTTCCGGCTGCGGGACCGGCGGATTGATGCAGTTCATGTGGATCGGCAGGATCGGCACATCGTAACCGAGATACCAGAGCGGCACCGACCAGTTGTCGTCGAACAGGAGGCCCTCGCCGCGATCGATCGTGATGCCCGCCTTCGTCGCCTCGCGCACCAGTGTTTCTGCGATCTCCGGGCGGCCCTTCACGTGATAGCCGGGCTGCTTCAGCCAGGCCTTGAAGAATTCCGCCGGGCCGTTCCACTCCGCGGCGCAGTCGACGCGCCAATGCGGCGGGTTCTTCAGCGGCAGGTTGAGCAGATGGTCGTTGCCGACGCCGATGATGAGATCGGGTTTGGCGGCCTTCATCACGCGGCCGAGCGCTTCATAGCCGGCCTTGATCTGGCGCTGATGCTCAATCGGGCAGGACTCGATCCATCCCGTCACCCCCGGAGCGTGCGCCATGGCCATGATCGATACGAATTCAGCCATGTGTCACCGGTTCGTTGCGAACGGCCTGATCGTCGTCGTGATGCTCGACGATCCGATCACCGAAGGACCGGCGATAGGCCAGCGCGGCCGCGCTCTTCGTCGTGTTGCCGGCCGAGCCGTGGAACAGGCGTGCGACCTGCGGCAGGAAATAGGGGTGCACGCCGAGTTCGCCGAGGCGGCGCACGTCGATGCGGCGGAAGGCGTCTTTCTCCTCGTCGCCGAGACCGTATTGGGTCATCAACGCTTCGAGCCGCTCCTTGAAATGCGGCCAGACGCTATTGTCGCGGCGCACATCGAAGATCAACCGGTTGGAGGGAAGATCGGGATTGAACTCGTTCGCCATGGCAGACCCCTTATCCTGCGGTTTTGTACCGTGACCGATTTCATGAATCAATAGAATTTCGTAAATTCATAAATTGCAGACGGAATGTTTGAAAAAATTGGATTTCACGAGATAGATGAATGTAATAGATGCAACGCAACGCACCCGGTCCCGTGAGACGACCCAATGGAACGCGATCAACGACAGCCGAAAAAGACCGAGTGGGGCCCTTCCGCATGGCTGATGCGCGAGGACGGGCCACGCACGTTCGCCGACGAGGCGCTGATCAAGCTGCGCCACGAGATCGTGACGGGCCATTTCACCGCCGGCGAGAAACTACGCCCCGATCTGCTCGAGCAGCAATACGGCATTGGCCGCAATCCCATCCGCGAGGCGCTGTCGCGGCTCGCGGTCGAGGGTCTGGTCCGCGGCGAAGGCCAGCGCGGATTTCAGGTCGCGCCGATCTCGCGCGAGGAATTGCTGGACATCGCCGACCTCAGGCAGCGGCTTTCGACCTTGGCGCTCGCGCGCTCCATTCAACACGGCGACGAGAACTGGGAAGCGGAAATCGTCGCGGCCTATCACCGCATGTCGCGCATGGAGAAAAGCCTTACCGGCGATCCGGCTGACTATGCCGACGAATGGGAAAAGCGGAACAGCGCGTTCCACACCGCGCTGGAAGCGGCCTGCGGTTCGCCGTGGCTGCGGCATTTTTGCGCGATCCTGTACGAGCAGTCGGAGCGCTATCGCCGCAGCGTCGTACGCTATCCCGAACTGCGGCCTGCTATCCGCGCCGAACACAAGGCGATCATGGACGCCTGCATGGCGCGCGATGAAGCAAGGGCTTGCCGCCTGCTCGCCGACCACATCATGGCCGGCGCCAAGGCCACCTTGGCGGTGATGGATGCGCGCGCAGCCGCCGCGAAACCCGCCAAGAAGAAGCGCGCGGCGGTATCGAAAGCAAGGCCGCGGAAGTGACCGACGGCGAGGTCGCTTGTTTGTTATTTATGCAAATCAAGAAATTCATAAATTAATTGACAGTGTAGGGAATGGATGTTCCTATCGCGCCCGCAGGCAGCACCTGCGACGGCAGCAGCCGCGCGGGCTTGATCGCCTGGATTTAAAGGCTGCGGATCTCCCGGACCGCCATTCGCGACATCGCAGCGGGGATGCGCTGCCTTGCATGAACCACCGGGCGGCTCGTCATGGGCACCCACACGCGGGAGAACGACATTGGCCTTTATCGCTTGTGCACTTCGCGCCGCTTTTCTCGCGGCCGCAGCCACCGCTTCGCTTGCAACGCTGCCGGCGCCGGCCGTCGCCGCGGACGGCAAGCTCACCATTGGCCTGGTGCTGCCGCTGTCGGGCGCCTTCGCCAATGAAGGCCGCCAATACGAGAACGGCATCAAGGTCTTTCAGAAGATCCACGGCAAGACGGTTGCCGGCCTGCCGGTCGAGATCGTGACGCGCGACGACCAGGGACCGAGTTCTGGCGATCTCGCCCGTCGGTTGACGCAGGAACTCATCGTCCGCGACAAGGCAGACGTCATTATCGGCTACAGCTTCACTCCGAATGCGATGGCGGCGGCGACGCTACTCAACGAAGCCAAGAAGCCGGCGATCATCGTCAACGCCGCAACCTCGATCATTACCGAGAAATCGCCCTACTTTGTCAGGGTGTCCTGGACCCTCGCGCAAGCAGCCGCGACCCTCGGCGACTGGGCTGCGAAGAACGGTATCAAGACGGCCTATACAATGGTCTCCGACTACGCGCCGGGCCTCGACGCCGAAAAGTGGTTCAAGCAGGCCTTCACCGCCGGCGGCGGTAAGATCGTCGGCACGGTGCGTACGCCGGTCACGGCGATGGAATACGCGCCATATCTCCAGCGGGTCGTCGAGGTAAAGCCCGACGCGTTGTTTGCGTTCAATCCCGGCGGTGACGTCTCCGTCGCCTTCATGAAGGCGACGCACGAGCGGGGCGTTGCCGCCGCCGGGATCAAGCTGCTCGTGACCGGCGATGTTGTGGAGGAAAACGCCCTCGTCTTGATCGGCGACGCGCTCGACGGCGTCATCTCGGTGCATCACTATCAGATCGGCTTGCAGAACCCTGCCAACGAGCAGTTCCTCAAAGTCCATAAGGAGCTGTTTGGAGCGGACGATATTCCGAACGCCCGGGCGGTGCAGGCCTTCGACGCCATGGACGTGCTCTATCGGGCGGTTGCCAAGACAGCCGCCAATCTCGACGCGGACGCGCTCCTGAACGCGCTGAAGGGCATGAAGCTCGACAGCCCGCGCGGGCCGATCGAGATCGACGCCACGACACGCGATATTGTGCAGAATATGTACATTCGCCGCGGGCTGAAGATCGATGGCCGATGGCAGAACGTAGCGGTCGAGACTTACCGCGCTGTCGCCGATCCGGGCAAGACGCCCCCGAAATAGCCGGCCGTGTACAACCTCGGGCATTGTTTCTGGTTCGCGGTCCATCCAGGACGTAAATATCCGGGAAACTCTGGAAACTTCCGCGTCAATCGCCAGGGAGGCGATCATGAGTCTGAGACTCTATAATCTCAATAACTCAACGTGCAGTCAAAAAGTGCGATTGACCCTGGCGGAGAAAAAACTGGATTTCGAAGAAATCCAAGTCAATCTCAAAGAGAATGAGCAATATCAGGAATGGTATCTGAAGCTCAACCCCAACGGCGTTGTTCCCACGCTCATTCACGATGGCAACCCGGTGATCGACTCGACCGTGATCTGTGAATATTTGGATGACGTCTTCCCCAGTCCACCACTCTCACCGGCCTCCGCGATCGAGCGCGCACGCATGCGGGCTTGGCGTCAATACACGGACGAGGTGTCGACACCGGCCGTTCGGATTCCTTCCTTCAATGCCTACATTGTTCCCTCTTGGGGCAACGAACAATGGATGGAGGACCGCAAAGCCAAGAGCCCGCTCCGGAAAGCTCAATTCGCAAGGCTTAGGCCTACCGGCTATCCGCCAGAGGATGTTTTCGAGGCAATGACAAAGCTGGCCCAATGCATTTCCCGCATGGAGACAGCGCTGGCTTCCGGACCGTGGATGCTCGGCCGCCAGTATACAATTGCCGACGTGCTTCTCACACCGTCCATTGTAAGGCTGCATGATCTTGGGCTTCAGTTTCTTTTCAACGATGCCGACCGCGTGAAGGACTGGTACCAGCGAATTCAGCAGCGTCCGTCTTTCTCCAAGGCCTATTATCCCGGCTCCCGCATGCCCGCGGCCCGGCACCTCGAGCGCGAAATCGAGGCCTTTCACGCCGCCCCGAAGACGCGCGACGTTGTCTAGAACATTTGTATTCGCAAGGGACACAAGGTGAATGGCTATTGGCGGAACGTTACCTTCGAAACCTCCGCCGCGGTCAGCGACCCGGGCCAAAGCCTGGCGAAATAGCAAACTTCGAACCGAGACCGGATCGCCGATATGTCCAACGTCATCGTCGTCCTCGTTGACGGCGTCGCTTACGGAATGCTCCTGTTCCTCTTCGCGGTCGGATTGTCGGTCACGCTCGGCCTGATGCGGTTCATCAACCTTGCCCATGGCGCCTTTGCCATGGGTGGGGCCTATCTTGCCGTCGTCCTCGTCAACGACGGCGGCCTGCCCTTCCTGCTGGCGCTGCCGCTCGTCTTCATGGCCACCGGCGCGGCCGGCGCTCTGCTCGAACGCGGCGTCATCCGCCACCTTTATGACCGCGGCGCCTTGCAGCAGGTGCTGTTCTCGATCGGGCTTGCCTTCGCGCTGAGCGCCACTGCGACCATCGCGTTCGGGCCGCAACAGCAAGGCGTACAGATCCCAAGCTGGCTCATGGGCCGCCATTGCGTCTTCGGCGTTCAAATCTCCGGCTATCGCGTGTTCCTGGTAGCGGCTGGCGCCGCCACGGCCGCCGCGCTCGCCTATCTGTTCGACTACACGCTGTTCGGCGCGCGCATTCGCGCAGCCGTGGACAATCGCGTCGCCGCCGAAGGTATCGGCATCAAGGTCGATCGGCTGTTCGTGACCACCTTCGCCATCGGCTCGGCGCTGGCCGGGCTGGGCGGCGCGCTCTCCATCGAGATGCTCGGCCTCGATCCGACTTTCGCCTTCAAATATCTGACGATGCTCTTGATGATCGTCGCGATCGGTGGCGCCGGCTCGACCGAAGGCCTGCTGATGGCGGCGCTGTTTCTCGGCGTCGTCGATGCGCTGTTCAAGTATTTCCTGCCCGAAGCCGGCTCGTTCGTCATATTCGGCGTGCTGGTGGCGGTGCTCGTCGTGCGCCCGCACGGATTACGGGGACGTACCGCATGACGGGCGCAAGCGCGGCAGCGCGAAGCCGACTGTTCGGCGGCCGCGTCGGCATCGAGGGCGCGACCCTCGTTCTGTTCGCCGGCGCGATCGCGAGCTATTTCCTCTTCCCGAATCATCTGGCGCTACTCACACAATTCCTCGTGCTGATGATGTTCGCTTTGTCTTACGATCTGTTGCAGGGCCATGGCGGCATCGTCTCGCTCGGCCACGCCGCATTCTTCGGTTTAGGGGCCTACGCGGCGGCGATCCTGGCGCGCACCGGTTACAACGATCCGCTGCTGGGCCTCGCCTTCGCCGCGGTTCTCTCCGCCGTGGTGGCGCTGGTTCTGACGCCGATCATCGTGCGCGGCAACGACTTCACCCGCCTCCTGGTAACGCTCGGCGTCGCCTCGCTGGTCTACGAGGCCGCCAACCGCATGCGCGGCCTGACCGGCGGCGCCGACGGCCTGCCGGACTTCGAGATCGCACCGGTGCTCGGGCTCTACAAGTTCGACTTCGAGGGCCGCATCGCTTTCATCTACGCCTTCATGGTGTTTGCGATGGTCTATGTGTTCCTGTGGCGCGTGGTCACCTCGCCCTTCGGCCTCGCGCTGCGCGGCATCCGCGAGAACACGCGCCGAATGCCGGCGATCGGCTCGCCGGTGCGCCGGCATCTCGCGGTCGCCTACACGCTATCAGGCGGCATCGCCGGCATGGCGGGCGCCGTGCTGGCGCAGACCAGCCGCTTCGCCTCGCTCGACATGCTTGGCTTCGAGCGCTCCGCCGAGATCATGATGGTGGCGACACTCGGCGGCTCCGGCCACATGGCCGGCGTGAGCTTCGCTGCCCTCGCCTTCGGCTGGCTCAAGGACGTGCTGTCGACCGCCAGCCCGAAGTACTGGCAGCTCGGCCTCGGCATCGTCTTGATGCTGTCCGTCTTCGTCGCGCGCGGCGGCATCGGCGGCCTGCTCGACCACCTGCGCTTCAGGAGGAGTGCATGACGCCGGCGCTCAGCACGCAGGGCATTTCGGTTCATTTCGGCGCGTTTCGCGCGGTCGATAACGTGAATCTCAACGTGCGCCCCGGCGCGCGCCACGCGCTGATCGGACCGAATGGCGCCGGCAAGACCGCTTTGGTGCACGCGCTCACCGGCAGCCTGTCGCCAACCGCGGGCACCATCCAGGTCTTCGGCGAGGAAGTTTCCTCTCGCGCGGAAAAAGACCGCGTGCGGCGTGGCCTCGCCCGCACCTTCCAGATCAACCAACTCTTCCGCGGCCTCAGTGTGCTCGACAACGTCGTGCTCGCCATCATGGAGCGCGACCGCAAAACCGCGGCCTTCTGGCGTTCGGTCGCCAACGACAAGCGCGCGCATGAAGCGGCGCGTGAACATCTCGCCTTCGTTAATCTCACGCAGCATGCCGACCGCGAGGTGCGTCACCTGCCCTACGGCAGCCAGCGCCTGCTGGAAATCGCCATCGCGCTGGCGACCAGGCCGCGCATCCTGGTACTCGATGAGCCGGCGGCCGGTGTGCCGTCGGGCGAGAGCCACGCGATCTTCGAGCGCATCCACGCGCTGCCGCAGGATTTGACGCTGCTTTTCATCGAGCACGACATGGGCCTGGTGTTCCGCTTCTCCGACCGCATCAGCGTGCTGGTTGCGGGCCAAATTCTCATTGAAGGCGCGCCTTCGGAAATATCGAGCGACGAGCGCGTGAAAGAAATCTATCTCGGACGGCGGGCGGGCCATGCTGCTTGAGGTTGAAGGGCTGACCGCCGGCTATGGCGACGCCGTCATTCTCGAGGATTTGAGCCTCACGATGGCCGAGAGCGAAGGCCTTGCCGTGCTCGGCCGCAATGGCGTCGGCAAGACGACGCTCATCCGCGCCATCATGGGGCATGCGCGCCAATTCGGCGGCCGCCTGAAATGGCGGGGCAACGATTTCAGCAACCGCCCAGCGGCCGAGCGCGTCGAGCTTGGCCTTGGCTGGGTGCCGCAGGAGCGCGACATCTTCCCCTCGCTCACGGTCGAGGAGAACCTCTTGGTCGCACGCCGCCCCGGCCGTTTCGATCTCGACGGCGCCTATGCGTTGTTCCCACGATTAAAGGAACGGCGGCGCAACCTGGGCGACCGGCTGTCCGGCGGCGAACAGCAGATGCTGGCGATCGCGCGCGCGCTAATGACCAACCCGGTGCTGCTCTTGTTCGACGAGCCGTTCGAGGGCCTCGCGCCGGTCATTGTCGAGCAGCTCGAGCATACGATCAGGCGGCTGCGCAGCGAGTTTGGCTTCGCCTTCATCATCGTCGAACAGCACGCGCAGGACGCGCTGGGCCTCAGCGACCGCGCCATCGTGCTCGACCGCGGCAAGATCGTGCGCAGCAGCCGCGCGAGCGAACTGCTGGCCGATTTCGACAAGACCAAGTCGCTCATCGCCGTCTAAGGGGAGTCCGCGGCATGTCCAAACTCTTCGCCGGCACCATGGCCGAGATGACAGCGCCCAGGATCGTCGCGGCCGCTGAGCGCGGCGCAGGCGTGCTGCTTCCGATCGGCGTGATGGAGAACCATGGCCCGCATTTGCCGATCGGCACCGATGCTTACATCGCCGGCGCGCTCTGCGATCTCACGCGCCGCCATGCCGCCGCCGGCGGGCTCGAGTTCTTGATCGCACCGCCGTTCTATTGGGGCATCAACCAGGTGCTCGACGCGCTGCCCTTCTCGTTCCGTGTGCGCCCCGAGATCGCTGGCGGTCTCTTGCGCGACGTCATCGATACGCTCGTCGACAACAACTTCAACGACGTGCTTCTGGTCAGCCATCACGGCGACCTCGCGCACAACAAGATGCTGCTCGCCTGCGTCGAAGCGCAGCAGCGGCGTGGCCGCGAAGGCGTGCGCTGGCTCTATGCGCCGGTTCGTTGGCGCCTGTTCGCGCGTCTCGGCCACACCGGCAAGGAGCCTGTGTGGGTGCCATGGGAGGCGCCGGCCGATATCGAGACCTTCAAGACCACCGGCATTCTCGGCGTCCATGCCGACGAATACGAGACCGCCGCGATGGTGCGCTTCCAGCCCGACACAGTCGATTTCGAGATGCTGCGCGGACTGCCGCCGACCAATCTGACGATGCAGGATCTGGAGCGCTGGCGCAAAGGCGGCGCGCAAGCCAAAGCCGTGACGCCCGACGGCTATTTCGGCGCGCCGAACCCGATCGATCCCGATCTGTGGCGGTACTTCGACATCACCGCGCGCACGATGGCGGACGCGCTCATCGACGAGCGCAAGCGGGCGCGCAGTTCGCCCATTTGATGGCCGCCTCTCAACGCCTGCGGCCTTTCGCTGCGAGGCGCGCCGACGCGGATTTCAGCGAGAAGGGAAGCTTTGCGTCTTGGAAAAATGATGCGCCAAATTCCGCCGGCTCGGAAAATTCAACGCCGATTGACGAAAGCGTCCGCTCGACCGGGTTATCCTTCGTCTTCGCCTGACGCGCGCGCCGTGGCGCATGTTCTGGGTCCGCGCTCCCCGCCCCTGCGCGACGCGGTGCGGCCATGTCCGCCCAAACTCGATTTTTTCAATCGCAAGGTGGCGGTTGCGAAGTTGTTCATGATCTTCGCCGCTGGCTCGCCGGTGTCTTCTTGGCGCAACGGCAGGGATTGGCGGTATTCACGAGGCCGCACTTGTCCTGCATGAAGCTCTGCAGGTCGCGGCGGGCGCGAGCCAGCCGCTGGCGAAAATGATCGCGACCGATGTCGAGCAGTTCGGCGCCGAGGGCGAGCCCATAGAACTTCTGGAAGCTCATGATTAGGGAGCCCTCTTCGATGCTCAAAGCGTAACACGCCCCAGTCGCGACCCG
Source organism: Pseudomonadota bacterium (assembly GCA_016195095.1). GTDB lineage: Bacteria > Pseudomonadota > Alphaproteobacteria > Rhizobiales > Xanthobacteraceae > JACQAE01. The sequence continues at coordinate 3,796 of JACQAE010000133.1, read as the reverse complement.
GTGGCAGTCCAGGAGGTCGCACAGGGTCGCCACAAAGCCGACCAGCAGCCGCTCGCACGGTCGAGCCGAAGCAAGGGCGCCAGTTGAACCTCCCTCATATTCCGTTTCCGTGGAACGAGCTGCTCGTCCCTGTCTTGCGAGGCAAGAGCAAGCGGCTCAGCGTACGCCACGGCCTGCCGTCGATCGCCGCCAGTCCGGCCCCGATGAGCGCCATGCCGAATATGTGCTTGGCTTGCAACGTTTCGCCAAGCACCAGGACGCCGAGCAAAATTGCGCTCACCGGAATGAGAAACGTCACGAGCAGCAGGTTCGTGGCGCCGGCAGTGGCCAGAATGCGGAAGTAAAGGATGTAAGCGACGGCGGTCGACAGAAGAGCGAGCCCGAGCAGAGCGGCGATTGTATCGAACGACGGAAAATGCATGCCCCAGGGTTGATCGACGACCAGCATGGCCGGAAGAAGCATAAGGCTCGAGGCCGTGACCTGCCCCGTGGCCGTCGCCATCGGCGCGATGCCCATCGCCTTGAAACGCCTCCCGAACACGCCCGCGAAGGCATAGGAGATAGCCGCGGCGATACAAGCGAGTTGCGCCATCACATTGACGCCGAGCGACTGGATCGCGGCGCCGCCGATCATGATGGCGACTCCGACAAAGCCGATCAGCACTCCGGCGCATCGGCCACCCGTCATCTTCTCATCCGACGTGAGGAATTGGGCGACGATCACTGTGAACAGCGGCGTGGTCGCGTTCAGGATCGATGCGACACCACTGGCGATATGCGTCTGCCCCCAGACTATGAGCGCGAAGGGGATAACGTTGTTGAGGAGCCCCATCCCGAAGAACGCGGCCCAGACGCGCCCGTCACTCGGAAGTTTGACGCCCATCAGACGAGCGATCACATTCAGCGCCAGAGCCGCTAGCGCAACGCGCAACACGACAATGGTCAGCGGCGGCAATTCTTTCACCGCCACGCCGACGAAGAAGAACGAACTGCCCCAGAGCGCCGACAGGGTGAGGAGTTGCGCCCATTCGATGCCAGTCATCGGGCGATTGGCTGCGGTATTGGTTGTCATTAAGAACTCCGTGATTTTGGCATGGAATCTATATGAGAAACCCACCGGCGCATCCCGGTTCTTGCGTTTCAATTGGCTGGAGCTCACGCGCGCCATTGCCGGAGCCAGCGCAAGCGGCCGCGCGTTCTCCGCGGCGGACCGGTTCCCACTTCGCCGGGAAATGCTCTAATCGAGCTCCAACGTCGAGCGGAATTTCGGCTGGTCGATCAGCTCGCGCAGACGGGCCACGAAATCCGGCGAATTTTGAAACGGTGTCTTCTTGGCGCAACGGCAGGGATTGGCGGTATTCACGAGGCCGCACTTGTCCTGCATGAAGCTCTGCAGGTCGCGGCGGGCGCGAGCCAGCCGCTGGCGAAAATGATCGCGACCGATGTCGAGCAGTTCGGCGCCGACGGCGTCGCTGACGCCGAAAACGCCGCCAAGAATGAACACCAACCGCTGTTCACGGTCGAGGCACAGAAGCATGCCTGAGGTGCATCCGATTCGCGCTTCCGCGATGAGGAGCGATACGTCCGCGGGAACCGCGCGCGGGTCGGGCAGCTCGGCGTCCGCGATGCCGTCAAGCGTTCGTCCGTACTGTTCGAACGTGATTTCCCGCGACTCGGTGCGGCCGCGTTTCATGTTCAGGAGGTGGTTGAAAGCAACGCGGTAGAGCCACGTACGCAGGCTGGCGCGTCCGTCAAATGTCGAGAGCCTGGTGAACAGCTTTATGAGGATCTCCTGCGTGGCATCCGCGGCGTCCGCCGGGTGATGCACCATGCGCAGCGCGAGGTTGTAGATCCAGGATTGATGGCGTGCGACCAGTTCCTCAAGGGCGGTCCGGCTGCCGCCCTTGGCCAAATGAACGAGCTCCTGGTCGCGCGCTTCGCCCGCGGGGACATCCGCAAACGGATTGGGCGCGCTGACCATCTTCATCATCCGAGACTCATGGTCACAAGGCAGCGGTCGCCAAGGAACCTATCGGCCACTATGCTCTCCTCCGATGCTTGCCGGCAAAGCGAATAGCCTGGTCGTATTCCACGTCGCGACGGTCACTCTTTCTGGCGGGCAGTCACCATCATGATCATGATGACGCAAGCAGCCAGCAGTGAGGCGCCACCCACAGCGGCGAGACCCGTGGCCCACGGCGCACCTTCTGTCAGCCCACGCAGGGCCGTGCCAAGCGGAAGACATAGCGCCGAAGCCGTGAAAACGGCCCCCGAATGCTTCAGTCGCATCGAGCAGCTTGCACGGCCGATCAGCAACCCGAAAAGAATATTGATCATGCCGAACGGCATCCCGTGGGTGTGCCCGACCCTGGTAAGCTGCCGCCAGAACGTGATCTGTGCGTATCCACTTTGAAAGTAGCGTTCGAGGGTCAGCCCCAATGCAAAGCCGGTGATACCCGCGAGGAACATGGTGACGAGCCCGAGGATGATGTTGAATCTGCCGGTGATCATGCGCTCCTCGCATGCCTACCGGCCTCCCATCCATGCGGCGCGAGATATTTCTCGCCCACCGCCAGCGCCTCGTTCTCGATCGGCGTTGCAAGCGTGTCGTTCCAGCGATTGAGGAATCCGAACTGCGCGATCACCGCGACGATCTCGACGATCTGATCGTCGCTCCAGTGTTTGCGTAATTCCGCGAACATCTCGTCGGTGACACCATTTGGCACGCCGCCCGCGGCAAGCGCCACGTCGAGCGCGGCGCGCTCGGCCTCGCTAAAGAGCGCACTCGTGGCGTATTCCCACACACCTTCGAGCTTCGCATCGTCGACCCCAAGACTCTGCGCGAGCGCGGTCGTGTGTGACATGCAGTAGTGGCAGCCGGCGGCGCGGCTCGCGACATGCGCAATCAGCCGCTTGAGGCCGCCCTCGACCTTGCTCGTCTCCGGGTCGGCAATCGCTCCCATCAACTGCACGAAAGCGCGCAATATTTTCGGCCTGTGCTGCATGATCAGCAAGGCATTGGGGACGATCGCGCCGACGCAGGTGAACATCGAGAAAATGTCGGCGAACATCGGGTTAGGAGGTAGCGGCTTGATCCGGGGAGCGGGTTTTGTGAAATTTTGCATGGCATTTTCCTATCGAGGATTTCAATGTTGACGTGCCGGTCAATCGTTGTCGGCGCGCATGGTTGATATCAGACGATCTTCACGCCTTGCGGCGGCCTCGGCCCCGCGATTTTCTGATAGAACCAAATCTCGTATCCGCTCGGATCCATCACCTTGAATGTCTTGTCGCCCCACCACTGCAAGGTTGGGGGATCGCAAATCGTCACGCCCCGCTCCCTCAGACGCGCGTGGTAGGCGTCGACATCGGCCACCTGCAGATAGATTTCGACCGGGCGTCTGCCTGCGCTCACCGGCGCTGCGTCCGTCTTCGCCCTTGGGCGGGTGAACATGAGCTTGGCGCCGTCGAGCATCACGGTGACCATGTTGAGCTGACCATCCTCGCCCAGCATCCCCATCACGCGCTTGAACCCGAGCTTTTCCGTATAAAATCGATGGACGTCATCGACCGAGCTGACGACGATCATCGGCATGACCGCCTTGGGGAGTTCCTCGACCATCCGCTTGCTCCTCTCGTTCATGCATGGTTAGACCCGCGCCGGACCCGTCTGTGACAGAAGATTCATTTTTTTATTTTGTCGTATTTTCCGCGGCGAGCCGGTTCCCGCGTCACCGAAAAATGCCCCAGTGAATCGCATTTGACGTGCATCAATGCCGAGCCCTGGCGAAGGGGC
>JACQAE010000132.1 GCA_016195095.1 Pseudomonadota bacterium | reverse complement strand
TCGCCACGTTCTCGCGCAAGCCGGTATTCGGCTATCTCGGCATGGCCTATGCCATGGTCGCGATCGGCGGGATCGGGTTCGTCGTCTGGGCGCACCACATGTACACGGTCGGCATGTCATCGGCCGCGCAGGCCTATTTCATCGCCGCGACCATGGTGATCGCGGTGCCGACCGGGGTGAAGATCTTCTCCTGGATCGCCACCATGTGGGGCGGGTCGATCACCTTCCGCACGCCGATGCTGTGGGCGATCGGCTTCATCTTCCTCTTCACCGTCGGCGGCGTGACCGGCGTCGTCCTCGCCAATGCCGGCATCGACCGCTCGTTGCAAGATACCTATTACGTCGTCGCCCACTTCCACTACGTGCTCTCGCTCGGCGCGGTGTTCACGATCTTTGCCGGCTGGTATTACTGGTTCCCCAAGATCACCGGCTACGAATACGAGGAATGGATTGGCAAGCTGCATTTCTGGGTGACGTTTATCGGCGTCAATCTCGTGTTCTTTCCGCAACATTTCCTCGGCCTTGCCGGCATGCCGCGCCGTTACGCCGACTATCCCGACGCCTTTGCCGGCTGGAACTACGTATCCTCGGTCGGTTCCTATATATCGGCGTTCGGCGTCCTCATCTTTTTCTTCGGCATGACGCGCGCGTTCCTGCGCAAGGAGGCGGCTGCCGATAATCCGTGGGGTGCGGGCGCCACGACACTCGAATGGACGCTGTCGTCGCCGCCGCCGTTCCACCAATTCAACGTGCTCCCGCGCATCAAATAGGCGCCTGCCATGGCCATCGTCGTGCGCGGCGGAAACGTGAACGGCGAGATGAATTGAGGCGGTATGTCCCTGGTCAGTGACAACGCGGTTCTCGAACGGCCGCTGCGCGCGCCGGCGACCGCGCATCCGTGCATGGCCGGCGTCGGCGACTATATCAGCCTGCTCAAGCCGCGCGTCATGTCGCTCGTCGTGTTCACGGCGCTGGTCGGGCTCCTTGTCGCGCCCGGCCGCATGCATCCGGTGCTGGTGCTGGCGGCGCTCGTGTGCATCGCGATTGGGGCGGGCGCGGCCGGGGCGCTCAACATGTGGTACGACGCCGATATCGACGCCCTGATGCGGCGCACGGCGGCGCGGCCGCTGCCGGCCGGGCGCATCGCGCCGGGCGAGGCGCTGGGATTTGGCATGATCCTCGCGGTCGGTTCGGTGGCCATGCTCGGACTTGTCGCCAATTGGCTGGCGGCCGGGATGCTCGCCTTCACGATCTTCTTCTACATCGTCATCTATACGATGTGGCTCAAGCGTTCGACGCCGCAGAACATCGTTATTGGCGGCGCGGCGGGAGCCTTTCCGCCGCTGATTGGCTGGGTGGCGGCGAGCGGCGGCATCGGCATCGAGCCGCTGATCCTGTTCGCCGTCATCTTCCTGTGGACGCCACCGCATTTCTGGGCACTGGCGCTGTTGCGCAGCGATGATTATGCGCGCGCCGGGGTGCCGATGCTGCCGGTCGTGCGCGGCGGCGCGCAGACGCGGCTGCAGATCCTGATCTATTCGCTGATGTTGGCGCCGGTCGGCGCCTTTCCATGGCTGTTCGGCTTTGCCGGACCGGCCTATGGCGCGCTTGCGCTTGTCGGTGGCGCCGGGATGATCGCGCTGGCTTCGCGGCTCTATGCGGCGGGCGACGGCGCGCTCGCCGAGCGCACGGCACGGCGGCTCTTTGCGTTTTCGATTCTCTATCTTTTCGTGTTGTTCGCGGCGCTGCTTGCCGAAAACCGCTACGCCGCGCTATTCGCCGGCGCGGCGTCATGAGCGCGAGGGCGCGCGATGGCCGATGAGAATGACGAGGGCGGCATTGTTCTTTCCCCGGAGCAGCAGCGCCGTCGCCGCGCGCGTTCGCTGGCGATCGCGCTGGCGCTCGGCGCGCTCGTGCTGCTCGTTTACCTGGTCACCGTGGTCAAGCTTGGGCCCGGCGTGCTCAAGCGCCCGCTATGAAGAATGATCAACGTCCGATGAACCCGACACCGAGCAAAGATCCGGACCGGCGGCAGTCGCGCCGGCGCGATTTTATCGTCGCCGCGGGCTGCGGCGTGTTTGTCGCGCTCATGGTGGGAATGTCATTCGCCGCGGTGCCGCTTTATGACTGGTTTTGCCGCACGACCGGGTTCGGCGGGACAACGCAAGTGGCGGTCACGGCGCCTGGCGACGTGCTCGCGCGTGTGGTCAATGTCCGCTTCGACGCCAATATCGACGCCGCCCTGCCATGGCGCTTCGCGCCGGCGCAGACTTCGGTGAGTGTGCGTATCGGCGAGGTGGTCACCGCCGTCTACCATGTCACCAACCTGACGGCGCGCGAAACGGCCGGGATCGCCGCCTATAACGTCGCGCCGCTGACGGTCGGCGCCTATTTCCACAAGATCAACTGTTTCTGCTTCAACGAGGTGCGCCTCAAGCCGGGCGAGCGGCAGGAACTGACGGTGGTCTTCTATGTCGATCCGGCGCTGGCGCGCGATCGCGAGCAGGACGATCTCGATACGATTACGTTGTCCTACAGCTTTTTCCCGGTACGCCAACCGCGGCGTGGCGTCGCCGAGAACGCCGCGGCGACGGCAAGCGGGCGAATGTAACGCGCAGCGGCGGCCAATAGCGCCGCCGCGGGAGAATTGGAGACGCAGACGATGGCCGGAGCACAAAAGGTCCAACACGACTACCATCTCGTCGATCCCAGCCCGTGGCCGGCGATCGGCTCGGTCGCGGTATTCATTCTCGCCTTCGGCGCGATTTCGTGGATGCACAAGCTTTATTCCGCCGCGCCGCTGGTTTTTGCCGCCGGCGCGCTTGGCGTCGCCTATACGATGGCCGCCTGGTGGCGCGACGTGGTGCGCGAAGCCGAGCGCGAGGGCCACCACAAGCGCGTCGTGCAGATATCTCACCGCTACGGCATGATCCTGTTCATTGCCTCCGAGGTGATGTTTTTCGTCGCCTGGTTCTGGGCCTATTTCAACACGGCGCTGTTTCCCGCCGATGCGCTGCAGGTCGCGCGCGAGCAGTTGCTTGGCGGGCATTGGCCGCCGCAGGGCATCGAGACGTTCAATCCCTGGCATTTGCCGCTGCTCAACACACTCATCCTGCTCACCTCCGGCACGACGGTGACATGGGCGCATCACGCGCTCCTGCATGACGACCGCGAGGGCCTCAAATGGGGCCTGATCTGCACGATCCTGCTCGGTCTCACTTTCACCGCCGTGCAGGCCTACGAATACGCGCACGCGGCGTTCAACTTCAAAGGCAATATCTACGGGGCCACGTTCTTCATGGCGACCGGGTTTCACGGCGCACATGTGATTATCGGCACCATCTTCCTCATCGTCTGTCTCGGCCGCGCCTATGCCGGACATTTCACGCCCAAACAGCATCTTGGTTTCGAGTTTGCCGCCTGGTATTGGCATTTCGTCGATGTCGTGTGGCTGTTCCTGTTCGCGTGCATTTATGTCTGGGGAGCCGGGGTGCAGTCGGCTGCGCATTGACGCCGGGCGCAAGTGACGGCGCGCGCGCTGGACGGCGCGGCCGTCGCCTTATCGGCCACGCGCGTTGTGACTGTCGTTCCGACAGGGGCGGGCGGGGCAGCGGAGGCGGCGATGACTGAGATCCGTCCGGTCGTATCCTTGCGCGTGTCGATCCTGCGCGGTGTCGCCGGCCGCTGTCCGCGTTGCGGCGCGGGCAATCTGTTTCACGGTTTCCTGCGGCTCGCTCCCGGCTGCACGCATTGTGGGCTCGATTTTTCCTTCGCCGATGCGGGCGACGGGCCGGCGGTGTTCGTCATCCTCTTCGCCGGCGCGCTGGTGGTCGGTCTCGCGCTTGCCGTCGAGGTGCTCTATCAGCCGCCGCTCTGGCTGCATGCGCTGTTATGGGCGCCGCTTATCCCACTCGCGACGCTCGGACCGCTGCGACTGATCAAGGGGCTCCTGGTCGCTCTGCAATACCACCACGACGCTGCCGAAGGCCGCCCGCAGGGCCGGGCCGACCGGTAAAAAAGGCGACAACGTGAAGCGCCGCGGCCTCCTCGTTCCCGTCATCGCCTCGGGCGTGGCGCTCATCATCCTCATGTTGCTCGGCGCTTGGCAGCTTTCGCGCCGGGCATGGAAGCAGCAATTGTCCGCCGCCATCGAACAGCGCGTCGCCGCTCCCGCCATGGCCCTACCGCCGCGCCCGGATTGGCCGCGCATGACGCGGGCGCATGACGAATTCCGCCGCGTGCGAATGCGCGCGCATCCCGCCGACGCGCGCGCGGTCTTTGTCTATACGAGCGGATCGGCGTTGCGCGCCGACATCAAGGCGCCGGGATATTTTGTCTTTGCCCCCGCGCGGCTGGAGGATGGCGGCACGATTGTCGTCAACCGCGGTTATGTGCCGCTCGCGCGCGAATTTCCCCGCGATATAACTGACACGGATATCGTCGGGTACCTGCGATGGCCCGAATCCGGCAATTGGTTTATCGCCGACCATGACGCCAAGGGCGACAATTGGCTGGTGCGCGACCCCTCGGCCATGGCGGCGCTGCGGCACTGGGGCGAGGTCGCGCCTTTCTATGTCGATCAGGAGGCGCCGGTGCCCATTGGCGGCCTGCCGCGGCCGGCGCCGCTGTCGCCCAATCTGCGCAACGACCACTTGCAATATGCCCTGACCTGGTTTGGCCTCGCCCTGGTTCAACTTGGGGTATTCGCCGCCTGGGCCATCTCGCGTTACCGAGGAAAAGTGGTAATATAATACTATTGGGCGCGCATGTTTTGCTTTCCGACGCCCTGACTTTCCTTGTACCGCGGGCGCCTTGCGATTATTCTGGCGCGGCAGTGGTTCGTTCCGGCGTCACTGCATTTTGTCATCAAAATCAAGAGCCTAGTTGCCCGCCGCGACAATGTCCGGGATCGGTTTCGGCGGGCCGGACTCTTGCTCGTGCGCAAGGGCGAAGCGACGTGCGCTATGTGTCCACCCGCGGCCAGGCCGCGCCGCTTGGTTTTGTCGACGTCACGCTTGCGGGTCTCGCACGCGACGGCGGGCTTTACGTGCCCGAGACGTGGCCCACGTGCGCGCGCGCACAGATCGCGGGCTTTGCTGGCCGCCCCTATGCCGAGGTCGCCGCCGACCTGATCCAGCCTTTCGTCGGCGCGGCGATCGCGCGAGACGATGTGGCACGGCTGGCGCGCGAGGCCTATGGCACCTTTCGCCATCGCGCGGTCGCGCCGCTCGTCCAGGTCGGCGACGCCACGTTCATTCTTGAGCTTTTCCACGGCCCGACGCTGGCGTTCAAGGATCTGGCGATGCAATTGCTCGCGCGCGTCATGGATCTTGCGCTGGCGCGCCGCGGCGAGCGCGCGACGATCGTGGTGGCGACGTCGGGCGACACCGGCGGCGCCGCGGTCGAGGCGTTCCGCGGCCGCGGCCAGATCGACCTCGTCGTTCTCTACCCCGACGGCCGTGTCTCCGACGTGCAGCGGCGCATGATGACGACGGCGGATGCCGACAACGTGCATGCGCTGGCCATCGATGGTACGTTCGACGATTGCCAGGCCATCGTCAAAGGCCTGTTCAACCATCACGCGTTTCGCGACCGCGTGCGGCTCGCCGGCGTCAACTCGATAAATTTCGCGCGCATCGCCGCGCAGGTCGTCTATTTTTTCACCGCCGCGGTGGCGCTCGGCGCGCCGCACCGGCGCGTTGCGTTCACGGTGCCGACAGGCAATTTTGGCGACGTCTACGCCGGCTATGTCGCGAGCCGCATGGGCCTTGCCATCGATCGCCTGGTCATCGCGACCAATGCCAACGATATTCTCGCGCGCACGCTGGCGACCGGCACCTATGCGATGCGCGAGGTGGTGCCGACAACCTCACCCTCGATGGACATCCAGCTTTCGTCGAATTTCGAGCGGCTTCTGTTCGAGGCGCTCGGGCGCGACGCCGGCGCCGTCGTCGCCGCCATGGCCGCCTTGGCGCAGGCGCGGCGTTTCGAGGTGCCGCAGCCGGCGCTCGCGGCCATCCGCGCCGAATTTTCCGCCGCCAGCGCCGACGACGCGCAGGCCGCGGCGGCCATTCGCCGCCTGCGCCGCGAGGCCTTCTATCTTGCCGACCCGCATACCGCCGTCGGCCTGGCGGTGGCGGAGAAATGCGCGCGCGATCCCTCCGTTCCGATGATCGTGCTTGCGACCGCGCATCCCGCCAAGTTTCCCGATGCCGTCGCCGCCGCCTGCGGCACGCGGCCGGAGCTGCCGGACTGGCTCGCGGACCTGCCCAGCCGCAGCGAGCGCGTCACCCGGCTCGCCTGCGACCAGGGAGCCGTCGAGCGCCACATTCTCGCAATCAGCCGCGCCGCGCGCGAAGGAGCAGCCGCATGAGCGTCGACGTCACGCGTTTCCCGTCCGGCCTCACCGTCGTCACCGATTCCATGCAGCATTTGCACAGCGCCTCGCTCGGCGCCTGGGCGGGATGCGGTAGCCGCGACGAACTGCCCGACGAGCACGGCATCGCGCATCTGCTCGAACACATGGCTTTCAAGGGCACGAAGCGGCGCACCGCGCGCCAGATCGCCGAGGAAATCGAGGCGGTCGGCGGCGATATCAATGCCGCGACCGGCGTCGAGATGACCTCCTATTACGCGCGCGTGCTCAAGGACGACGTGCCGCTGGCGCTCGACGTGATCTCTGACATCCTGTCCGATCCGAGCTTCGATCCCGAGGAATTGGTGCGCGAGAAGCACGTCATTTTCCAGGAGATTGGCGCCACTGAGGACGCCCCGGACGACCTCGTGTTCGATTACCTGCAATCGACGGCGTTTCCCGACCAACCGGTCGGCCGCACGATCCTCGGCACCCGCGCCACGGTTCGCGGCTTTGACGCGCGCCGGCTGCGCGCCTACCTCACGCGCAATTACCGCGCCCCCGACATGGTGATCGCGGCGGCGGGCGCCGTCGAGCACGCGCGCGTCGTCGATGAAGTGGGCCGCCATTTCGCCAACTTCCTCGGACCGCCGGCGCCACCGCCGACGCCAGCGCGTTTCCGCGGCGGCGTGCGCATCGAGACCCGCGACCTCGAACAGGCGCATATCGCCGTCGCGCTCGAGGGCGTTCCGCAGCACGATCCGGCGTTTCACAGCCTGCAAATCTTCGCGAGCGTTCTCGGTGGCGGCATGTCGTCGCGATTGTTCCAGGAAGTGCGCGAAATCCGCGGCCTGTGCTACTCGATCTACGCGTTCCACGCGCCCTACCTCGATACCGGCATGTTCGGCCTCTACGCCGGCACCGACGCCTCGGACGCCTCCGAACTCATGCGTGTCGTCGTTGCGGAACTCACCGCGGCGACCGAGACGATCAATGAGGCCGAAGTGGCGCGCGCCAAGGCGCAGATGAAGGCTGGCCTGCTCATGGCGCTGGAAAGCTCTGGCGCGCGCGCTGAACAGCTCGCGCGCCAGATGATCATCTATGGCCGTCCCATGCCGCTTGAGGAAATCGTCGCGCGCGTCGAGGCCGTGACGGTGGAGAGCGCGCGCGCCGCCGGACGGGCGCTGGTGCGCCGCAGGCGGCCCGCGATCGCGGCGCTCGGTCCTGGCGCCGGGCTTGAAAAGGCGGCGGCGATCGCTGAAAGTCTGGCTCGCGACGCGGCGTAAGGATGGGGGCGGGCGGATCGCCGCACGCGCTCCGCGTCATTCGCGCGGTCGCGTAGGGTAGGCGATCCGGGTTCGAACACGGTCATGGCATTTTTCCGCACTGTCGCATTTTCCGACACACCGCCGGCGATCGAGGGCACCGGCGTGGCGTTGCGCGCGCCGCTGGCGGCCGATTTTTCCGAATGGACGACGCTGCGCGAGACGAGCAGCGCGTTTCTGCGGCCCTGGGAGCCGACATGGCCGCTGGACGACCTCTCGCGCGGCGCCTTTCGCCGCCGGCTGCGCCGCTATGCCGAGGACCAGCGCACCGACCAGGCCTATACATTCTTTGTCTTCCGTAGGACCGATGGCAGGCTAGTCGGCGGGCTGTCTCTCGCCAATGTCCGGCGCGGCGTGGCGCAGGCAGCCAGTCTTGGCTACTGGATGGGCGCGGCGTTCGCGCGGCAAGGCTGCATGAGCGACGCGGTCGGTTCCATCGTGCCGTTCGCGTTCGCCACGCTCGGGCTGCGCCGCGTCGAGGCCGCCTGCATCCCGACCAACGTGGCCTCGGTGCGGCTCTTGGAAAAATGCGGCTTCGAGCGCGAAGGCTACGCGCGCCGCTATCTGTGCATCAACGGTGCATGGCAGGACCACCTGCTCTACGCGCGCGTGCGCGAGGACAGCGACGATATAAGTGGCTGAACGGCGGCGCGTGGCGCCTTGGGCCTGCCATGGTTGACTTGCTATAAGGGGCGCCATGATCCGTGTGGACGAGATGATCGGTCGGCTGACGCTCAACCGCGGCAGGTGCAGTCGCGTTTTGGCACTGTTGCTCGCGGCCGCATGCGCCGGGTGCGGATCGGCAAGCGTTTTAACGGGCGGTCTATCGAGCGACCAGGGGTGGTTCGGCAGCCGCCTCGGCACGTTTTTCACGCGCGGCGGGGCGAAGGACGCCTCGGCGTCGGCCGATACGCCGCGGGTCGACGTGGAATGTCCGAGCGTGACGGTGCGCGAGGGTGCCGCGACGCTGCTCGTCAACACGCCCAATACCGATCCGACGCCGACCAACTTGCGCTATCAGGGCACGATCGGCCAGACCGCGCGCGAATGCGCCGTTCGCGGCACGACCTTCACCATGCGCGTCGGCGTGCAGGGACGCGTCATTCTTGGCCCGTTGGGCGGGCCCGGCCAGGTTGATATCCCGCTGCGCTATGCGCTGGTGCGCGAGGGCACGCAGTCAAAGACGATTTGGACCAAGCTCAACCGCTTCACCGTGACCATTCCCCCGGACGCCGCGAACGTACCCTTCACCCATATCGAGGAGGACATCACGGTTTCGCTTCCGCCCGGCAACGAGATCGACAGCTACATCGTCTATGTCGGCTTTGATCCCAAGGCGGTTGAGGAAAAGCCCAAACCCGAGCGGCGAAAGCGCAACGCGCCACGCTCCGCGCAGCGCGTGCAATAGTATATGACCGGCGCGCGATCGCGGGCTGGCGGAGCCGATACCGCTGCGCCGCGCGATCTGCAATGAGTTGACGCCGTCTCGGGCGGAATCAGTTGAGCTTGGCGCGCAGGTCGGCGATGCCGCGCGCGATGAGATCGTCCGCGGTCTTGTCCTTGACCGATGCCGCGAGGATCCGTGCCGCCGCCGCTACCGCGGCATCCGCCGCCGCGGCCTTAACCTCGGCCGCCGCCTGCTGCTCGGCGATTGCGATCTTGCCCTCGGCCATCTTGGTGCGGCGGGCGATGAAGTCCTCGACCTTGGCCTGCGTCTCGCGTGTCATCCGCTCGGCCTCGGCGCGGGCGCCAACAATGATGCCTTGCGCCTCCTTGTCGGCTTCGACGCGCTGGCGTTCATACTGGGCAAGCAGCGCCCCGGCCTCGTCCTTCAAGCGGCGTGCGTCGTCGAGTTCGTCGCGGATGCGCTGGCTGCGCTTGTCGAGACCGTCGAGGACAAGCCGATGCGTGCGGAAATAGCCGAGCACGCCGACAAAGAGCACGAACGCGACGGCGACCCAGAATTCCGCTGCAAACGTCATATTGACTTCCTCGCGCGCGCCCGCCTCGCGACATGAAGGGGGACGCGCTCAACTCCCATGGGTTTGTCGCAGCGCGTCGTCGACCGCGGCGGCCGCCGCCTTTTCGCCTGGCGCGTCGCCGATCAGGCGGGTAACGATGGCGCCGGCCGCCTCGATTGCGATGCCGCGCACATTGGACATCGCCGCGGTCTTGGTCGCGGCGATGCTGCGCTCGGCCTCGGCAAGCCGGGCGTTGAGCTTGTCCTCGAGCGTCTTGCGCGTCGCCTCCGCCTGCGCGTCAGCCCGCGCGCGCGCCTCGCCGGCCACGGCGTGGGCACGGTTGCGCGCTTCGGCCAGCGCTTTCTCGTAGGCGGCGAGCGCGGCTTGCGATTGATCGCGAAGCCGCTCGGCATCCGCGATATCGCCGGCGATGCGCGCGCCACGCGCCTGCAGAATCCCGCCGACGCGCGGCAGGCCGATCCTAGCCACCAGCACGTAGAGGATGCCAAAGGTGAGCGCCAGCCAGATCAATTGCGAGGCGAACGTCTCGCGCTGGAACGGCGGGAATTCCTTTGGCGGCGGCCCGCCGGGCGCCTGGGTATGCGCGGATGTGGTTTCGGCCATGGAGGGTGCGGGTATTGGCTGCGCCGCTTCGCGGCGCCGGCCGTTTCCTTAGAGGGCGAACAGCAGCAGGAGCGCGATCAGCAACGAGAAAATGCCGAGCGCCTCGGTCACGGCGAAACCGAAGATGAGGTTGCCGAACTGGCCCTGGGCGGCTGACGGGTTGCGCAGCGCGGCGGCGAGGTAGTTGCCGAAAATCGTGCCGACACCGACCCCGGCGCCGCCCATGCCGATACAGGCAATGCCGGCGCCAATGTATTTCGCTGCGACTGGATCCATGAAAAACACTCCTTCTTGGTTGCTTTGGCGAATGCGGCCGTCTCAGTGGCCGGGATGTAGCGCGTCGTTGATGTAGATGCAGGTCAGGATGGTGAAGACATAGGCCTGCAGGAAGGCGACGAGGAATTCGAGCGCCGTCAGCGCGATGGTCAGCGCCAGCGGCAGCACCGCGCCGACCCAGCCGAGAATGCCAAGGCCGCCCAGCATGGTCACGAACCCGGCGAACACCTTGAGCGTGATATGGCCGGCCAGCATGTTGGCGAACAGCCGCACGCTGTGGGAAATCGGGCGCGAGAGGAACGAGAGCACCTCGATGAATACGATCAGCGGCAGGATATAGATCGGAATGCCGCTGGGAACGAAGAGCCTGAAGAAGCGCAGCCCGTTTTTCCAGAATCCGTACACGAGCACCGTAACGAACACCAAGAGCGCCAGCGACGCCGTGATGATGATGTGGCTCGTCACCGTGAACGCATAAGGCACAAGGCCGACCATGTTCGAGATCAGGATGAACATGAACAGCGAGAAGACCAGCGGGAAGAATTTCATGCCTTCTTCGCCGGCGGTGCTGCGCAGGGTATTGGCGACGAATTCGTAGGACAGTTCGGCGATCGATTGCAGGCGACCGGGAACCATCTGGCGCGAGGTCGTCGTTCCGAGCAACAGCAGGGCGGTCAACGCGACCGCGATGACCATGAACAGGGCCGAATTGGTGAAATGCAGATCGATCCCGCCGATCTTTCCGATTGGCAGCAGCTTGATGATCTCGAATTGATGGATAGGACTGGCAGCCATGACCTTGCGGTCCCTTCGTGAGCGTAGCCGCTCGTGGTCCGACTTCGACATTTGAATCTCAAATGCCGGGATACGTCAGCCCACTAACGCATTAATTCCGCGGCGCGGCATACCCAGACAGGCGGCAACCATCTGTTTGGGTCGCACCACTCGGCGGCCGCGGCCAAGCGCGGTTGAGGAGCGCTTCGCGTCGCGGCCGGCGATGGCCCCGGTTTCCTTCAACCCCCGTCGCATGTTCGGCGGCGAACCGGCGACCGATTCGTCGGCGAATCTCCTAATCGCCGCGTTTCTCACCGCTTTCCGGTGCAACGCCCGCGGACCGTATAACATTGAGCACCCCGGCGGCGAAGCCCAGCATGAGAAACACGATCATCCCCCATGGCGTAATGCCAAGCGAGCGGTCGATCAACCAGCCAATCGCGGCGCCGACGAGCACGCCTGCCACCAGTTCGGTGGACAGACGCAGACCACGCGCCAGCGCCGTGGAATTGGACGACCGCGTTGCGTCGGAGCGACTTTCGGCGGCCGCGCGCGACCGCAGGCGGTCGAGCCGTTCACCGAGATGCCGCAGCCGCGCGGAGATTTGCGCCGCGTCGGGCGGCCGGTCACCCCGGTCGCCGTGTACGTGCGGGTCGTCGCTCATGCTCCCGACACCCGCGCGACCGCTGCGCTGTAACGGCCGAATCTGGTCGCCCGGCCCCTGCGAGCCGCGCGGACCATACTGACAGGGATTGGCCGAGTCAAGAATCCGCCGATGTGCGGCAAACCAATGAATAACCAAATGAATTCACGTTTGGCGCAGGCCGGGACGAGACCCGCGTGTTCGCCTCGCGCGGGCAGCGCTGATGCCGCCGGGGCGACGCCAAAGCCCGTCCGGCACGCCACCTACGCCGCCATCGGTATCGGCGCGCGATTGCGCGCCCGCGTTGCGATGCACGGCAAGCGCCGGACCGCGTCAGGCCGCACCGCCGTCGTGTCGAGGCCGCGCCAATCCGTGCAGCAGCACGATAAAGACTATGATTGCCCCCTGGATCGGCAGGAATATTCCAAGCGGCATGCCGAGCCACGGCACGTCCACGGTGTTGAGCATGCGCACGAATGCGTTGATCAGCACGAAATAGCCGATCCACGCCGCCAGCAGCGTGAGCAGCAGCTTGCGCAGATTCTGCCGTGGTAACAGCCCGGTTACGACCGATCGACACTCGGCCCATAGCCTTTCGGCGGGATGCTCGTGCATTTGCGGCTCCTTCGTGCGGCGACACGGAACGGCTGCGCCGTGCCCGCCTGTTGCGATCCCTCGCGCAGGCTCCGTCTCTCCGCTTGCCGCCTCGCCGCCGCCGGTCGTCGCGGCATTGCCGCCCGCGCGTCCCGGTCAGGAAATTCAAGTCTGCGCCCACTTTGTTAACAGGGCGTAACCGCCCCGCAATCGCGCCCGCCATGCGAATTCCTTGCTAACCGCGCCATGCGGTCCGACAATGCGCGAACCGGACAGTCCCTCGCCGGGGAGGGCGAACGCGTGAAGGAGGCTGCCAGCTATCGCTTGGTCATCGCCGATGACCATCCGCTGTTTCGCGGCGCGTTGCGCGAGGCGGTGCATGGGCTATTCGACCCGTCCGACGTCGCGGAGGCCGGCTCGTTCGACGCGGTCGGCCAGCTGCTCGAACGCTGCGGCGAGATCGACCTCGTGCTCCTCGACCTGACCATGCCCGGCGTGCGCGGATTTTCCGGGCTGCTCTACCTGCGCGCGCAATACCCGAGCGTCCCGGTCATTGTCGTGTCGGCCAATGACGATCCGGTGGTCATCCGCCGCTGCATCGATTTCGGCGACTCGGGCTTTATTCCCAAGACGCTGGGGGTCGAGGACATGCGCGTGGCGATCCGCGGCGTGCTGGCGGGCGAGGTATGGACACCCGCGGATGTCGATCTGGGCGCCAGCGCCGACGCCGAAACCGCGCGCCTGATATGCCGCCTGGCGACGCTCACGCCGCAACAGGTGCGCGTGCTCATGATGCTTTCCGGCGGCCTGCTCAACAAGCAGATCGCCTTCGAGCTCGGCGTCTCGGAGGCAACCGTGAAGGCACACGTTTCCGCGATCCTGCAAAAACTCAACGTCGAAAGCCGCACCCAGGCGGTGATCGCGGCGGCGCGCATCGAAGTTGGCCATCGCCCGCTCATCCAATCGTTGGAAGGTTAGAGCGTTTTCCGGCGAAGTGGGAACCGGTTCGTCGCAGAAAATGCGACAAAGTCAAAGAAAATAGAGCGCATTGCGATGCCATGGAAACGCGAAGCGCTCTAGGCGGCGCCGGGGCGCCGGATTTGCCGGTGAAATCCCGCGGTCGCGCAGGAAAATGCCAGGCATACCGCCGCCGGCGGCGGTGAAACCGATATCGCCCGCGTTTGGATGTGGGAGCCGCGCGCCGGCCGCCGTTACTCCGCCGCCGCCATGCGCTGCACACGCCATTGCGTGATCAGCGCGCGCAGCGTCGCCGGCTTGACCGGCTTGTACAGCACCTGGATGCCATTGGCGCGCGCGGTGTCGCGCACCAGCGGATCGCGGTCGGCGGTGACCAGGATGGAAGGCAGGTCGCGCCCGAAACGCTGACGCAGCGTCGCGATGGCGTCGATACCGTTGCCTTCATTGAGATGGTAATCGACGAGCAGGCCGGCCGGCGCCAGGCCGTTGGCCACGACCGCCTCGGCCGCGCCAACCGCGTCGTCCGCCGTGACGACGCGGCAGCCCCAGCCGCCAAGCAAGGTCTGCATGCCCGCCAGGATGTCGATATCATTGTCGATGCACACGATGTCCATGCCGCCGAGTTGACCAAGGTCCGTGCGCGCCTCAGGCTGGAGGCTCGTTTCGCTCGCCGTCGCCGCGAGCGGCACGTCGACCGAAAACCGCGAGCCGCGCCCGGGAATGGATTCGATCGCGATGCGGTGGTCGAGCACGCGCGCGATGCGCTCGACGATGGACAGGCCGAGACCCAGTCCGCGCGCTACCTTGGCGCCCTCTTCGAGGCGGTGGAATTCTTTGAAGATATCGCGCATCTGCGCACGCGGGATGCCGAGCCCGGTATCGAGGACGTCGATACGCATGTGATCGCCGCGCCGCCGGCAGCCGATCAGCACGCGCCCGCGTGGCGTGTACTTCACCGCGTTGGAAACCAGGTTCTGCAATAGCCGGCGCAAGAGCCTGCGGTCGGAGCGCACGATCAGCGAGCACGGCATGAAGCGCAGCGCGATCTTCTTTTCGCGCGCCAGCGGGCCGTATTCGATTTCAAGCTGGCGCAGCATTTCCTCGATGCGAAAGCGCGCGATGTCGGGACGCATGGCACCGGTATCGAGCCGCGAGATGTCGAGCAATGCGCCGAGAATATCCTCGATGGCCTCAAGCGAGGCGTCGATGCTGCCGGCGAGCCGCGCGCCCTCGCCGCCACCGACGCGCTCGGTCAGGCTCGCCGCGTAGAGCCGCGCGGCATTGAGCGGCTGCAGGATATCGTGGCTGGCGGCCGCGAGAAAACGCGTCTTGGAAATATTGGCCTCGTCGGCGGCGGCCTTGGCTTCGCCCAATTGGGTGTTGAGATGCTCAAGCTCTTGCGTGCGCTCGCGCACGCGCTGCTCGAGCGCCTCCGCGGCGGTGACGCTCGGCGTGATGTCGGTGAAGGTCATGACCACGCTGCCGCCGGGCATGCGGTTGGAGCGCACCTCGACCACGAGGTTGCGGTCGTGGAAGCGCTCGAGCTGCGCCTCGGCGCCGGACTCGTAGCCGTCGATGCGCTGATTGACGAGAAGTTCAACCGGGCCGGCGCCGAACGCGCCGCGCCGCGCGTTGAAGCGCAGGATGTCGTCGAGCCCGATGCCGACGCGCACGATGTGATCGGGCAGGTCGAGGAGTTCGCCGAACTGGCGATTCCAGCAGACCAATTGGCGTTCCTTGTCGAACACGGCGATGCCCTGGCGCACATGGTCGAGCGCGGTTTGCAGGATTTCGCGGTTGTAATGAATGGCGGCGTTGGCGTCGTCGAGCAGCTTGAGAGCGGCGCGCGTCGACACCGTGCGCTGGCGCAGCAACAGCGAGAGGACGAGCCGCGACGACGCCGCCCCGATCGCCGAGGCGAGCAGGTGCTCGGCGAAGCGCAGGAGCTGGAAGTCCGCCTCGCGCTGGCCTTCGAGCCGAATGCCGCGCGTTGCCGCGAAGCTGTCGAATGACCCGCGCGTGCGCTCCTCGCCAAGATAGCGCGCCACGGTGCCGATCAATTCGTCCACCTTCACCGACGAGCGCCACAGCCGAAAGCTCGGCGCGATCGGCGAGAGGGCGCGCGGGACGAATAGGTCTGCCTGCATGGTCTCGATGGAATGCGGCGCGCGCTGCCAGGACAGCGCCACATAGGCAAGGATGTTGAGCGTCAGGCTCCAGGCGACGCCATGCACGAGCGGCGGCAGGTCGACGCCGAACAGCGCCTGCGGGCGCAGCCACGCGATGCCCCATGGCCCGGCGGCGACCAGGTCGCGGGCGACGATCCCGGCTTCGGCGAAGCTCGGCAGCAGCAGCATATAGGCCCAGGCCAGGATGCCGCAGACCATGCCGGCGATGGCCCCGCGCGCCGTCCCGCGCCGCCAGACGAGCCCGCCGAAAAAAGCCGGCGCCAATTGCGCGATCGCGGCGAAGGACAGGAGGCCGATGGCGGCCAGCTGCGCGTCGCCGGCCGAGCGGTAATACATATAGGCGAGCAGCAGGATCGCCACGATCGCCAGCCGCCGCGCGGTGAGCAGCAGCGCGCCGGCATCGGCGTGGCCGGTAACAAGCGCCGCGCGCCGCTTGAGGACGAGGGGCATCACGATGTCGTTGGACACCATGATGGCGAGCGCGATCGTCTCCACGATGACCATGGCCGTCGCCGCGGACAGGCAGCCCACGAAGGCGGTCAACGCCAGAAGGTTGTAGCCGGCAGAGAGCGGCAGCGCCAAGACGAACATGTCGCTATCGACGCTGCCTTGCGGGAACGTCAGCAAGCCGGCGAGCGCGATCGGCACGACGAACAGGTTGATGAGAACGAGATAGAGCGGAAACAGCCAACGCGCGCGCCGTATCTCGGCGTCGCTGTTGTTCTCGACGACGGTGACGTGGAACTGACGCGGCAACAGCACAATGGCGATGATCGAGAGC
>JACQAE010000043.1 GCA_016195095.1 Pseudomonadota bacterium | reverse complement strand
AGGCGTGGCTCGCGGCCGATTGCGACAGGCCGAGCCGGTTGGCGGCCGCCGAAAGCTGGCGCAGCTCCAGCAGCTCCGCCATCAGCCTGATCTCGGTAAAGGCGAAGTCCTCAATATGCATGGCATGCATATTGTATATGTATCGTGTTGAATTACCAGGGCATGGAAGGGCGCGTATCCTCGGACATTGTCGCGACCGCGGACCAGTCGTTCGCAGCCAAGGGAGAGCGCCGCATGAACCAGCCCTTCGCCTTCAACAAAGGCATGCCACTCACCATTGAACGCGCCGGAATCACCGTGACAAAGATTGGTGTGCATCTCGGCGCCGACATCAGCGGCGTCGATCTGCGGCGTCCGCTGACGCAAGCACAATTCAAGGTCGTCGAGGACGCGCTGGTCGAGCACGCGCTCATCATTTTCCGCGATCAGGACATCAGCTCCGACAACCTGATGGATTTCGGTCGCCGCTTCGGCGACCTAACCGTGCATCCCTTCGCCCCGAACGAGGGCAAGAACGCGCCCGAGCTCATAAAGTTTAGGAACGACGAGAAGACACCGCCCTACGGTACCGACGTGTGGCACTCCGACGAGACCTTCCGCGCCGAGCCGCCGATGGCGACGGTCCTATGCGCCAAAGACGTGCCCGCGGTCGGCGGCGACACCATGTTCGTAAGCATGGCCGCCGCCCATGACGGCCTAAGCGAGCGCATGCAGCAGTTCATTTCCGGCCATGAGGCCGTTCATGACATGAAGCCGTTCCGGCCGCTGTTCGGGAAGTCCGAGGAGGAGCGCAAGAAGCTGCAGAATTTCGAGCTGACGTATCCGCCGCAACTGCACCCAATCGTGCGCGTGCATCCAGTTTCGGGACGCAAGGTGCTGTTCGTCAACCCGCAATTCACGATCGCCATCAACGGCATGGACGAACGCGAGAGCCGGCTATTGCTCGACGTGCTGTTCCACCAGGCCTTGGTTCCCGAATACCAGTTCCGCCTGCATTGGCGCCCGCACACCATCGCCATGTGGGACAACCGCTCCACCCAGCATTACGCGATCCACGACTATTACCCGCAGCGGCGCTACATGGAGCGGGTGACGATACGCGGCGGCCCCGTCACCGGCGTCGAACGCGCCGATCCCGCGAGCCTGCGGCGCGCCAAATATGTGGCACCTGCCAATGTCGATGTGCATGGCGGTCACCGGCCACATTAGGCTAGGCTGGCGCCAGCGGCGCCGTGGGCATGGCCGGCGGCCGTCGCAATCGGTTCCGCCCACAGGCCGCGAAAACGGTCCAGAAAACAAGACCATCCGTCACGGGGAGAAAGTCCATGAATAGGCGCCAGTTCACAACGTCGATGCTTGCCACCGCCTCCGCCGTCGCAGCGCCGAACGTGGCGCGCAGCCAGGCGGTCCACAACCTCAAGCTCGGCCATTTCATCTCGCCGACGCATATCTTTTCGAAGTACCTGGAGAATTGGGTGGCGGAGTTGAAGGAGAAATCCGGCGGCCGGCTTAATATCACGATATTCCCGTCGAGCGTCATGGGGCCGGTTCCGAATTACGTCGACTATGCGCGCACCGGCGTCGCCGACATCACCTGGTTCCTGCACGGCGCAACGCCCGGCCGCTTTCCGCTGACGGAGATCATCCAGCTTCCCTACATGGTCGGTAGCGCCGAAATCGGCACCCAAGTGCTCAACAATCCCGAAGTGCTCAGCCTGCTCGCCCCGGAATATCAGGGCTTGAAGATTCTCTATCTGCTGACGCACCAGCCGGGCAATCTGCACACGTCCAGCAAGCCCGTACACAAGGTCGAGGACACCAAGGGCTTGCGCATCCGTTTTGCCTCGGTGACGATTAGGAGTTTCATCGCCGCGCTTGGTGGAACGCCGGTCGGCGTGCCGCCGAGCGGCATCGCCGACGCGTTGCAGAAGGGCACGATCGACGGCTGCTTCATAGATTACGGCGGCGCGCATACCGCTTTCCACCTTGGGGGGCTCGTGAAATTCACCACTGAAATGTACTCCTATGTCAGCAGCTTCGGCGTGGTCATGAATCCGGCCTCGTTCGCCAACCTGCCGCCGGACCTGCAAAAGCTGATCGAGGAGACAACACATCCACGCGTCGCCACGGTCGGCAAATTGTGGGATTCAGCCGACGCGCCGGGCAAGAAATATCTGCTGTCGGAGGGCGGCACGGCGATCACGCTGTCGCCAGCGGAGGATGCGCTGTTCAAAAAGATCGGCGCCGAGGATACGGCGAAAGTATTGGCCGAACTCGACCGCAAGGGCCTACC
Source organism: Pseudomonadota bacterium (assembly GCA_016195095.1). Classification (GTDB taxonomy): domain Bacteria; phylum Pseudomonadota; class Alphaproteobacteria; order Rhizobiales; family Xanthobacteraceae; genus JACQAE01. The sequence goes on along the minus strand of JACQAE010000043.1, from coordinate 10,401 downwards.
GGCCTCCAAGGTGCACGCGGCAATGAAGGCGGCGGGCGATAAATACAGCAAGACGTCATTCTCGTTCTGGAAGGCGTGAATGGCGTATCGCATGCGGCGGCTGCTGGCGCTGACGACTCGCGGCGCCGGCTTCGGGAGCGCGTTGTTTCTGACCGCGATGATGTTGATCACCGTCGCCGATGTCAGCTTGCGCGCGCTCTTCAACCTGCCGATCACCGGCACCTATGATCTGGTGCAGTTGTTCCTGGTCGGCTCGGTGTTTCTGAGTATTCCCGACGTGTTTCTGCGCGGCGAGAACATCGTCGTCGACCTCGTCGATCACATGCTTGGGCCACGCGCGGTCGAGTTGCTGAAGGCTGCGGCCAGCCTGTTCGCGCTCGCCTTCCTTGCGGTGTTGGGCTGGCGCATGGTTCCGCCGGCACGGGATTCCATACGGTTTGGCGAGGTTTCCCCGGATCTCACCATTTCGCTCGGCGTGCATTGGGCGCTGATGATTGGCGGCGTTGCGCTTTCCCTTCTGGCAGCGATTTGGGTTCTCGTCGAGAACTTGCAACCGCTCCTGCGCGCGCGGGACGAGCCATGAGTCCGCAGATCATCGGCGTTCTCGGCTTTGCCGTAATGGTCGCCATGATCTTCCTGCGCGTGCCAGTTGCGGTCGCGCTCGGCTTCGTCGGAACCGTCGGCTATGCCGTACTCAACGGCTGGACGCAGTCACTCCTTGTGCTTGGACGCGTGCCGCTGACATTCGCCTCCGCCTACGACCTGTCGGTCGTGCCGCTGTTCGTACTCATGGGAGTGATCGCCGCCCATTCCGGCATGGCACGCGACCTATTCCGCTCCATCAACGTCATGTTCAGCGGGCGCCGCGGCACGCTCGCGACCGCCACCGTCGGCGCCTGCGCCGCGCTCGGCGCGGTATCGGGTTCCTCGGTCGCAATGGTCGCGACCATGAGCAATGTCGCCGTGCCGGAAATGCGGCGCGCGAACTACGACGAGCGACTGGCGCTCGGTTCCGTCGTGGCGGGCGGCACGCTCGGCATTCTCATTCCACCATCGGTGATGCTGATCTTCTATGGGCTCACCGCGGTGGTATCGATTCCGCAGCTTTTCGCTGCCGGCCTCATCCCCGGACTGCTGCTTGCCGCACTCCAGATCGGCGTTATCAAGACGGCGACTTGGTTGGCGCCGCATTGGGCACCGGTCAGCCCGCGCCTGCCGTGGCGCCAGCGGCTCAAAGCCGCGGCCGGCATGTGGAAGCTCCTGTTCATCTTCATCTTGTCGGTTGGCGGCATCTATGCCGGTTGGTTCAGTCCGACCGAGGCGGCCGCCGTCGGCACGTTTGTGACCATCGTGATCGCGGCTTTGAGCGGGCAATTATCGCTGCGGCAATTAGCCGATTCCGTCGCCGAATCGAGCCGCACCACGGCGATGCTGTTCTTCATCCTGCTCGGCGCCATCATGTTCAGCTATTTCATCGTGCAGACACAGATCGCCACCAGCCTTGCCGCCTGGGTGGTTTCGCTCAACCTGCCGCCGGTCGCGGTGATGGTCGTCGTCGTCATATTCTACATCGTGCTCGGCAGTTTCCTTGAGTCGTTGACCATGGTCCTCATCACAGTCCCGGTCTTCGCGCCGTTGGCGCAGGGGCTCGGCTACGACCTCGTCTGGTTCGGCGTGTTGCTGGTGGTGCTCATCGAGGCCGGACTGATCCATCCGCCGATGGGGATGAACCTGTTCGTGCTGCAATCGCAACTTCCCGGCGTCAGCCTCGGGCAGATGTATGTCGGCAGCGCTATGTTCCTGGTGGCCAATGGGGTTCTGATCGCGCTGCTGCTTGCGTTTCCCGCGCTGGCGTTGTGGCTGCCGCGCCTGTTGTACTAAAACATGGTGCGCTCGGCGCCATTGGGAGGGCGCCGTTACCTGCGCGCCAGGGTGAGCGGTTGGCGGCCCTGCGGCACGCGCTGCCAGGTCGCCGGATCGCTTTCTTCGAAGCGCCAGCGGCTCTTGGATGAGATCACCACAAGCTGACCGCGATCCATCTTCCACGCGGTCGGCGCGGCGGCTGGCAGCCGGGGGCGAGCGTGAGCGCGAAACTGTCGGCGTCCGCCGCCGTAGGCATGAAATTGACGCCGCAGACGGATTTCCCACCAGCAACGAACGTCCATTCGCCGAACATCTGATCGGCGGTCTTGTCGCGAGACGCGGCGACCACGGCGGCGTTTTGCAGCACGTAACGGCCCTCGTCCGGGCGCAGGCCCTCGAACGTGCCGGCCTCCACCTCGATCATTTCGATGAGCGGCTGCCCGCCAGCATCGCTGAGGATGAGCGCGTCACGCCGGCCGAGCGACCAACTCGTGATGCCGCCGATCGGCGGAAATACCTCCGCGCATTTCGGCTCGAGTTCGGCGATATAGAAGCCGGGCGCCGTTTGGTCGAGCTTGAACGTGACCGAACAGGTGCGCTCGCGGTCGGAATCCGACAATTCCCACACCCCGGCGATTGCCCTGGCCGTTTCTCCCGGCGGCGGCTGCTGCGCGCGGGCGCCCGGCGGCGCACACGCGGCGGCAACAAACATCGCGGCGGCAAGCGCGCGCATCGCGCTATCGCCGTCGCGGCGGCGCCGGCGTTTCCGGCACCGGCGTCAGCGGCGGCTTTCCGTCATTCCACGCCAGCAAATTATCGACGACGAGCTGTTCCATCTTTTGGCGCGTATAGACCGACGCCGAACCCAGGTGCGGAAACAGGACGACGTGATCCATGGCGATGAGTTCCGCTGGAACGTTTGGCTCGTTGACGAACACGTCGAGGCCGGCGGAGTGAATGCGGCCCTCGCGCAATGCCTTGATGAGCGCGGGCTCGTCGACGACGGAGCCACGCGCCATGTTGATCAGGATGCCCTTGCGCCCGAGCGCGTCCAGCACCGCTGCGTTGATCAAATTGTGGGTGTCCTTGCCGCCGGGCGTGATGACCATCAGCACATCGACATCGCGTGCCATCGCGATGAGGTTGGGATAATGGCGATAGGCGACGTCCGCCTGCGGCCGGCGCGAATGATAGACAACGGGAACCATCATGGCGTCGAGACGGCGCGCGATGGCCTTGCCGATACGTCCAAGCCCCACCATGCCGACAGTGCGGTCGCGTAGCGAGGCCGTGCTGAGGGGAAATCCCTTGCGCGCCCATTCGCCGGAACGCACGAAACGGTCGCTCTGCGGAAAATTGCGCGCCGTGCACAATAGCAACCCGATGGCTGTGTCGGCGACCTCCTCATTGAGCACGTCGGGCGTATGGGTGACGACGATGCCGTGCTCGCCTGCCCATTTGGCGTCGATATTGTCGTAGCCAACCCCAAAGCTCGATACGATTTCGAGTCGCGGCAACCGCGTCATCAGCGCCGGATCGACCTGCGCGGGCGGGCCGGATACGGCGACGGCGCGCACCTCCGGCGCAATGGCGGACAACATTGCGCCCGCGTCGCGCGTGTCGCCCAACGTATGTACGGTGAACGCCGCAGCGAGCCCATCCGCGATCAGCGGCTTGTGCGGCCCCATCAACAAGACGTTGGCCCGTTCCGCGGCCATGCTCATCTCCATGCAATCGTTGTTGACAATCGGGTCAGACCATCAGTCCAACCGGGTGTTCGATATAGTCACGCAATGCAGCAAGAAGCTCGGCCCCGAGCGCCCCGTCAACGACGCGGTGGTCGCATGACAGGGTCACATTCATCCGGCTCTCGAAGCGCACGCCGCCGCCGGCGGCCTCAACCGCCCGCCGCTCGCCCGCCCCGACCGCGAGGATCGTCGCCTGCGGCGGATTGATGATGGCGGAAAATTCCCGGATTCCATACATGCCCAGGTTGGAAATGGTGGTGGCGCCGCCCTGATATTCGTGCAGCATCAACCTGCGGGCGCGGGCGCGCGCCGCCATGTCCTTCACCTCCGCGGAGATTGCGACGACCGATTTCGTCTCGGCGGCGCGGATGATCGGAGTGATGAGGCCGCCATCGATCGCGACGGCCACGCCAATGTCGCATCCCTTGAAGCGCAAGATGCAATCCTCCGCCCAGGCCGCGTTGGCGGCCGGCACGCGCACGAGCGCGAGCGCCATTGCCTTGATGATGAAATCATTGGGCGAGAGCTTAAATGACGGCTTGCCGTCAGCGCCCGTTGACGCGACATGGTTGGCCTCCTCGCGCACCTGCAGGAGGCGCTCGATCTCCAATTCGGCGCTGAGATAGAAATGCGGGATGCTCTGCGTCGCCTCCACCAGGCGCGTCGCGATCGTGCGGCGCATCGAATCGAGCGGCACCTCCGCGTAGCTGCCGGGCTCGTAGAGCGCGCGCATGCGCGCCGCACGCACGGCGAGCGGCGGTGACGCCCGCTGCACATTGCCGCGAGCACGGCTCGCCGCCTCCTCGACGTCGCGGGCCAGAATTCGCCCATGCGGACCCGAGGAAGAGAGGCTCGCGAGATCGACTCCGATCTCCGCGGCGCGCCGACGCGCCAGCGGCGACGCATGGCCACCGCCGGGCAGTGCGGCAGGTCCGAAATTGCGCTCCGGCGTGCGCACCGCGTGGAATGGATCGAGTGCAGCCGGGGCCCGCGACGGCTCGGCCGGCGCCAACGCCACGTTGAGCCCGGCCGAGGCGGGTGGTGTGGCGGACGGCGCGCGTGCCGGCGCAGCGCCAGAGGTCGATTGCCGGGGCGCGCCGGCGTCGGCGATCACCGCCACCACGGCGCCAACCACGGCGACATCGCCGGCGGCGACGCGAATCTCGGCAAGTACGCCGGCCGCGACCGATGGCACTTCCATCGAAACCTTGTCGGTTTCGATTTCGAAAAGATTGTCTCCCGGCTTGACTTCGTCGCCGGCCGACTTGAACCACTTGGTGATCTTGCCTTCGGCAACCGTCTCGCCAAGCTGCGGCATCAGCACGTCCATGGGCCTGTTACCAGCTCACCGACACATATTGCGTTTCGAGAAACTCCATCAAACCCTCATGTGCGCCCTCGCGACCAAGCCCGCTCTGCTTGGTGCCGCCGAACGGCGCCGCGGGATCGGACACGAGCCCGCGATTGAGCCCGATCATGCCGAAATCTAGCTTTTCGGAGACGCGCATGCCACGGCCAAGGTCCTTGGTGTAGAGATAGGCAATGAGGCCGTACTCGGTATCGTTGGCGCGGCGGATGACCTCATCCTCGGACTTGAAGGTCTGGATAGCCGCGACCGGCCCGAAGATTTCCTCGCGCAGGAGGTCTGCGTCGTCGGACACGTTGTCAAGGACGGTGGCGGGATAAAAATAGCCCTTGCCCTCCGGCACGCGCCCGCCGGTCAACACCTTGGCGCCTTTTTTGACCGCGTCCGCAACCAGGCTCACGACTTTGTCGCGACCCTCGGAATTGACCAGCGGTCCGAGCGCGACGCCGTCGTCGAGCCCGTTGCCCATCTTCAGCGTCGCCATGCGCTCGGTGAGCTTCACGGAAAACGCGGCATGCACCTTTTCGTGGACATAGAACCGGTTCGCCGCGGTGCATGCCTCGCCCATGTTGCGCATCTTCGCGATCATTGCGCCCTCAATGGCAGCGTCGATGTCAGCGTCGTCGAACACGATGAACGGCGCATTGCCGCCCAACTCCATCGCCGGCTTGACCACGTTGTCGGCAGCCTCGCGCAGCAACTTGCGGCCGACCTCTGTCGAGCCGGTGAATGACACTACGCGCACGCGCGGGTCGTGCAGCATCGCGCCAACGACGGCGCCAGAACGCCGCGACGGAATTACGTTGACCACCCCCGCCGGCACGCCGGCCTCCGCGAGCAGCGGCATGAGGGCGAGCATGGTCAGCGGCGTCTCTGAAGCCGGCTTGAGCACGACCGGGCAGCCGGCGGCGAGCGCCGGCCCGATCTTGCGCGTGGCCATGGCGGCGGGGAAGTTCCAAGGCGTCACGAGCACGGCTATTCCGGCCGGCTTATGGTGTACGAAGATGCGCGCACCTGAGGACGGCGCGCGCGACACTTCGCCGATGTTGCGCACGGCCTCTTGCGCGTACCAGCGGAAAAATTCCGCGGCATAGGCGACCTCGCCGCGCGAATCCGACAACGCCTTGCCGTTCTCCAGCGTGATCAGCTTGGCCAGGCGCTCGTTATGCGCCATGACGACCTCGTAGGCCTTGCGCAGGATTTCGCCGCGCTCGCGCGGCTTGCGCCCTGCCCAGTCCTCGAATGCGTTCTGCGCCGCGTCGACCGCGGCCTTGGCGTCCTCGACGCTGGCGCTGGCGACGGTCGTGATCATGTTTTCCGTCGCCGGATCGATCACCTCGAAGCGCGCGTTGTCGGACGCCTTCCTCCATTTTCCGCCGATCCACAGATCGGTCGGAACACTGGCGAGCAGATTTTCATACATGGCGCACCTATGCTGAGAGCGACCGGCGCACCGTTTCGACGATGCGATCCGGCGTCGGCAGAACCAGGTCTTCGAGCGTGTCGGCGGCCGGCAGCGGAATATGCGGCGTGGTGATGCGAACCGGCGGCCCGTCGAGATCGTAGAATGCCTCGTCGGCGATGATCGAGACGATTTCCGCGCCCCAGCCGCACAGGCGGGGGTTTTCCTCGACCGTGAAAACACGGTGCGTGCGCGCCACCGAGCCCAGGATCGCGCGCGTATCGAGGGGCACAAGCGAGCGCACGTCGATGACTTCGCAATCGATGTCATGCTCGCGCTTGAGGCGCGTCGCGGCGTCAAGCGCGCGCGGCACCATGAGGGCGAGCGCGAGGATCGTCGCGTCCTTGCCCGGCCGCACGATCTTCGCGCTGCCAAGCGTATCTACGATCTCGCCATCCGGCACCTCGCCCTTGGTGGCGTAAAGCGACTTGTGCTCGAAGAAGATCACAGGGTCGGGATCGCGCACGGCAGCTGCCATCAACCCAATAACGTCACGCGGGGTCGAGGGCGCGACGACCTTGAGACCGGGGATCATCATTGCCCAGTTCTCGACGCTCTGTGAATGCTGCGCGCCGAAGCGCGAGCCGGCGCCATTGGCGGTTCGCACGACCAGCGGGCACTTGAGCTGGCCATTCGACATGTAGCGGCTCTTGGGGAACTCGTTGGCGATGTAGTCGAAGCAGACCGCGAAAAAGTCCGAGAACATGATTTCCGCGATCGGCTTGAGGCCGGTCATGGCCGCGCCCATAGCGGCGCCAAGAATGGCCTGCTCGGAAATTGGCGTGTCACGCACGCGCCGAGGTCCGAACTGCTCGTAGAGACCGACCGTGGTCTTGAACACGCCGCCGGGCTTGGCCACGTCCTCGCCGAAAAAGATGACGTCGGGATCGCGGCTCATCTCCTGCGCGATGGCGCGGGTGACCGCGTCGCGATATGTCAGTTCCGCCATGCCCATCCTCCATCGGCGTAGACGTCGGAAAAAAGAATCTCGACCGCCGGGGGCGCCGCTGCCTTGCACGTCGCGGTGGCGTCTTCGACCATTCGCCGCACATTCGCCTCGATTGCGGCGATGGCGGTTTCCTCGAAGCCAAACTGTATGAGCCTTTCGCGATAGATCTTGATCGGATCGCGCTCCTTCCACCGCTCAAGCTCACCCTCGGGCCGATACTTGGCCGGATCGGCGCGCGAATGCCCGCTGTGACGGTAGGTCAGGCACTCGATCAGCGAGGGCCCCTCGCCGGCGCGCGCGCGCGCGAAGGCCGTCTGCGCCACACGGTAGACAGCGTCGGCGTCGTTGCCGTCGATCACGATGCGCTCGAGGCCGTAGGCGCTCGCCCGGTCAGCGGCGGGATGCGCGACCGCAGTCACTTCGCCGATCGGCGTATATTCCATGTATAGGTTGTTCTCGCACACGAACACGACCGGCAACTTCCACACGGCAGCGAAATTGAGTGCCTCGTGGAATGCGCCGATATTGGTCGTGCCGTCGCCAAAGAAGCACACCGAGACGTCGTCCGCACCCTTATATTGCGCGCGCAGCGCCGCGCCGCAAGCAATCGGCAGGTGAGCGCCGATTATGGCATAGGAACCCATCACCCCATGCTCGACCGAGGTCAGGTGCATTGACCCGCCCTTACCGCGCATCAGGCCGTTGTCGCGCTGCATCAACTCGCCCAACACCTTTTCGATTGGAACGCCGCGCGCGAGCGTATGCGCATGGCCGCGATAGGTGCAAAAGGACAGGTCGCTTGGGCGCATGGCGACGGCGAAGCCGGCTGCGATGGCCTCTTGGCCAAGCGAGAGATGGCTCGTCCCCTTCACGAGGTTCTGCAGGAAAAGATCGAACGCGCGCTGCTCGGCCTCGCGGATGATGACCTGAACTTCGTAAAGGCGTCGGCGCGTCTCTTCTCCGATGTCGTCATTTGGCCCAGCATTGGCAAGCGCGGTCGTCGGCGCGCGGTTCTTCTTTTTCGCCATTATCGGTCCTCTGAATTTTCGGAGAGGGCGCCGCGAAAGTATCCCCTGCCGCAAAGCTTTAGCAACCATTGTGATGCAATGCACCTACCCACTGCCGTGAGGCGTTATTCGGCCGCTTACCCGGTCCACGCGCCCAACAAGGCCGTGATTTGCACCGCGCGCAACGCCCAACCGCGCAATATCGCGACGCGCCGGCGCATGCGCTTGATTTTCGAACCCGTTAGCCCGCGTCTCGGCGCCGTCACGCAATGTCTGCGCGGCGGCATTGATCCCGACCTCGCGCCGGCGTATAGACATTTCTGGGGGCCTCCGACGGTCGCCCCGATGCGGCTCGCGGGCCCAAGCACCGTCTCCTTCGCGCATGGAGGAGGCTCATGCACGCGACCTTTTTCACCACTCCCCAAGACCTTTGGACGCTGATCGGAACCGCGGCGGCGCCGCAGATCATCGATGCGCGGCGCGATGACTCCTATGCCGCCGCGCCAGCGATCTTGCCGATTTCAACATGGCGCGACCCGGCCGATGTTGCAGCCTGGGCGGCAAACCTCGACCGCAGCCGCCGCGTCATCGTCGCATGCAAGGCCGGGCATGAACGCAGCCAATCGGCGACCGCCTGCCTGCGCGCGCAGGGCTTCGCGGCCAGCGTTCTTGTCGACGGCTATGCCGGCTGGACGCGCTTGGCGCTGCCGCTCGTCGCCAAGGCGGCGCTTGAGCGCTTTGCGCCACGCCGGCCAAGCCTGTGGGTGACGCGACGGCGACCAAAGATCGATCGCATCGCCTGCCCATGGCTCATTCGCCGCTTCATCGACGCCGATGCGAAAATCCTGTTCGTCGATCCGCCGCAAGTTGCCACGGTCGCGCGCGAAACTGGCGCCACGCCGTTCGATATCGACGACATTGCACTCTCACATGAAGGCGAGCGGTGCTCCTTCGACACCATGCTGCGCGTCTTTGGACTGGAGCCGCAGCCGGAACTGGCGAAGCTCGCCCATATCGTGCGCGGCGCCGATACGGCGCGCCACGACCTTGCCCCCGAAGCCGCCGGCCTGCATGCCGTTTCGCTCGGCCTCTCGGCGCTCGCCGGCGACGACGATCATGGCCTGCTTGAGCGTGCTTTCGTGATCTACGATGCTCTGTTCGCCTGGCTGCGATTCGCCGCGCAGGAACGTCACAACTGGCCGGCTCGGCCGCCCGAAATGTCCGCATGAGCGCCAATTTGCTGCCGCGCCCGCTGGACACTCGCGCCCAGGTCGACTTTGGCGACGCCCTTGCCGTCTGGCTCAAGGTTGGCTGCATGTCATTCGGCGGGCCGGCCGGGCAGATCGCCATGATGCACCGCATCATCGTCGATGAGAAGAAATGGATCGACGAGCCGCGCTATCTGCACGCGCTCAACTACTGCATGCTGCTGCCGGGCCCGGAGGCGCAGCAGCTTGCGACCTATGTCGGCTGGCTGATGCATGGCTGGCGCGGCGGACTGGCGGCCGGGCTGCTGTTCATCTTTCCCGGCGCACTGGTCATGCTTGGCCTGTGCTTGCTTTACGTTCTCGCCCGCGACATACCGGTCGTCGCCGGCGCGCTTTTCGGCATCAAGGCGGCGGTGCTGGTTATCGTCGTCGAGGCGGTCATCCGCATCGCGCGGCGCGGACTCAAAACGCACCTGCTGCTCGGGCTGGCGGCGGCAGCATTCTTGGCGATTTTCGTGTTTGCGCTGCCGTTTCCCCTCATCGTCGGCGCCGCCGGCCTTGTCGGCTACCTGGTGTCGCGCGCGGCGCCGCATCTCATCGGCCTTGGTGCCGGCGAGAGCCCCCGCGCGCCGCCGCGCCCGGGTCGATGGCGGCTCGTGACGCGCACGGTCGCGCTGTGGCTTGGAGTGTGGTGGACGCCGGTGCTGATCGCCGCGATCGCGCTCGGCACGCAACATGTGCTCGTCACGCTCGGCGTGTTCTTTTCCAAACTCGCGGTTGTCAGCTTCGGCGGCGCCT
>JACQAE010000147.1 GCA_016195095.1 Pseudomonadota bacterium | reverse complement strand
AGGCCGCGGTCGACCTGGCTGTCGGGGTCCCAGATGCTGGCCGCCAATTGCGCCAGCGCCTTCACCATGTTCGGCTTGCGCTGCATGATGAGCACGCTGTTGGGCACGAAGCCAAGCGCGCGCGTATAGACGCCAAAGGCGTCCTGCAATTGCGGCGCGTGCTCCGCCGGCAGCGGGGCGAGCCGCGGCGAGGGTCGCGTTCGTTGCTCCATTGTGCGCTCCATGATGGCTGCGCGGGATCATGGCCCCGCGAACAGCGGCTTTGCGCGGCGGGCGTGCGGCCGGCATTTCGCAAGTCCAGTCCGGCGCATCGTCGCGCGTGCGGACCGAACACATCTTCAATTCATAGCCTCGCTCTTGCCAAGCGATAGTGAGTTCATTATTTTGTGACACACGTTATAATATGTCAACGGCGCCGCCGCGCCGCGCGGGCGTTCCCGACAGGCTTCGACATGGCAAGACCCCGGGCATTCGACGAATCCGCCGCGCTCGACGTTGCGCTCGCGTGCTTCTGGCAGCGTGGCTATGCGCGCACGACCATGCGCCAACTCGCGACGGCCATGAACTTGTGCAGTCCGAGCCTTTACAACGCGTTCGGCGACAAGCGCACGCTCTTCATCCGCGCGCTCGAGCGCTATCTCGACCGCTCGATGCGCGCGCGCGTCGAGCGGCTCGAGGCGACGCTGCCGCCGCGCCAGGCGATCGGCGCCTTCTTCGACGAAATCATCGCCGCTTCGGCCGCCGACGGTGGCCGGCGTGGCTGCTTCCTGATCAATTCGGCGCTCGATATCGCCCCGCATGACGTCGAACTTGGCATCGAAATCGCCGCGCGGCTGGGCGAGGTCGAGGCGTTCTTCCACCGCGCCATCGTGGCCGCGCAGGCCGATGGCGCGGTCGCGCCGGGCTGCGTGGCGCGCGACGCGGCGCGCCTGCTGCTCGGCGTGCTCATTGGTATTCGCGTTTTGGCGCGGTCGGGGCCGGACCGCGAACGTCTTGCCGGTGCGGCGCGCGCGGCCTTGGCCGCGCTCGACACGCCGGCGCAATCACAACTTGGAACGTCAATCAACTGACACGGAGGTTCTTCATGGCGACGCGAATGAAATTGGCGGCGGGCGCGACCGTTCCGCCGATGGCCCTGGCCAAAGCGGGCGGCGGCGAGGTCAAGATCGGCGGCGGCGGGAAGTGGCAATTGTTCATCGTCTATCGCGGCAAGCACTGCCCGATATGCCGCACCTATCTCAAGGGGCTCGACGGCATGCTCGACGACATCCGCGCGGCGGATATCGATCTTGTCGTCGCCTCCGGCGATACGCGCGAAAAGGCCGAGACCGAGGTGAAGGAGGAAGGGTGGCGCTTTCCGGTCGGCTACGGCATGACGCTCGACCAGATGCGCGCGCTCGGGCTCTATATCTCGCATCCGCGCACGCCGCCGGACACCGATTGCGATTTCCCCGAGCCCGGCATGTTCGTCATCAACCCTGAGGGCAAGGCGCAGGTCATCGACGTTTCGAACGCGCCATTCGCGCGGCCCGACCTCAAGATGGTGGTCAACGGGATCAAGATGACGCGCGAGAGGGGCTTCCCGGTGCGCGGCACCGCCGACTGACCGCGCCGGGCGCCGGTCGCCGGGCGCCGCCGGCCGCGCCGCCACGGCGTCAATGGTGCAGGACGCGCACCTTGGTGCCGATATTGATGCGCTGGAACAGGTCGATCACGTCGTCATTGACGAGGCGGATGCAGCCCGACGAGACGGCGTGGCCGATCGTCTCGGGGGCATTGGTGCCGTGGATGCGATAGACGGTCTTGCCGAGATACATCGCGCGCGCGCCGAGCGGATTGCCCGGCCCGCCGGCCATGAAGCGCGGCAAGTAGGGCTGGCGCTCGATCATCTCCGGCGGCGGCCGCCAGTCCGGCCATTCCTTCTTTTCGGTGATGCGGTGGGTGCCGGTCCAGGTGAAGCCGTCGCGGCCAACGCCAACGCCATAGCGCAGCGCCCGGTTATTGCCCTGAATGAGGAACAGGTAGCGGTCCGCCGTGTGGACGATAACGGTGCCCGGTGGCTCCTGGGTGCGGTAGAAAACCGGCGTCCGCCGGAAGCGCGGATCGACATTGTCGAGCGAGCCCTCTTCGCGACCGGGATCGACGTCGGCGTGGGTCGGCTCGGGGATCGCATAGGCGTCAAGGCGCAACTGCGACTGCGCCGGCGCCGCCAAGGCGAGCGCGGCCACGATCAGACCCGCGGTCAATGGGGCGCGGACAGTCGGGTCATTCATTGCCTGGATCCCTTGGCGTTGGACGGATGTGGATGCGCAAGCGCAATATTGCCCTCGGTCGAGGCTTGGGTCCAATCCCTTTCAAGCAAGCGTGACAAGATTGCGGCGCGCGCCCATGCGAGGGGCGGCGCGGGCGGCAGCAAGGCGGCGTTGGCGGCTCGCGCGAAATCGCCAAAAGGCGTTGATTTCCAGCGACATCTCAATCCAAACCAGCGGCCGCAGGGCCGTCTTGCCGCGATCTCTTGTCGCCCGCCTTGCCGTCGCGCCGACGTTCGCGGCGCTATAGGTCGCCGCCGATGAAGCCGGCGATTTTCCAGCCGCCGCCGTCCTTGACGTAGCAGAACTGGTCGAAAGCAATCGGAGAAATGGCTTCGATCGAGGCGTGGCCGATGGTCCCGCCGGGGGCGGCGACGCGCACGGTCATGCCGACGGCTGCCGCGGGCTTCTCGTGCGGCAGGATGCGCACGAAGTGCACGCCAAGCCGCTCCACCACCGCCGCGTCGGGGGCCGCGCTGGCGCGCATCTCGACGCCGGGGCGCAACGGGTAGCCCCAGTCGCCGTCCTCGGTTTCAGTCGCCTTGAGCATCGCTTCAAACGCCTTGTCGTCAAAGGTCGGATTGGCCGGGCCGCACATCACGCCGGCGCGTTCGGAGCTTTCGAGCGTCATTTCCTCGGCCGCGCCCGCCAACATTTCCCAGCCATCGGCGAGGCGTCCGCCGAGTCCGATCGCCGCCGATAAATTATCGATGCCGGATTTGCGCTTGTCGGCGCCATCGCCGTCCTCGCGCTGCCAGAAGAAGCCGCGCGCGACCACAAGGCGGGCGAGCGCCGCGCGATCCTTCTTTTGCGCGGCCGTCGCGAGTTGGCGGCGAAACGCCTGGAAGCTCGCGTCCGTCACTGGTTGCGGCAGCGTGACGGCGACCGGGCTGTAGGGCTTGACGGATGTGGCCTTGGCGTCGCCCGCGGGCGCGGATTGCGCTTGCGGCGGTTGTGGCGCCGCCGGCTGGGCTGGCGGCGGGACGAGCGACGGCTGCGCTTGCGTCGCGGCCACGTGTGGCGGGGCGAGGAGGCCGACGGCCGCGACGAGAAGAATTGTCCGAAAGCCGGTGCGCATCGGCATGGTTTCACCTCGTTTCCGTCGCCGGCGACTCTGCCACAATTCGCGCGCCGGCGTCAGGATGAATGCGGCGTGTCTGGCGCGGCGGCGGCGGCGTCAATTTCACGTTGCCGGCGGCGATTCGTGGCGTATCAAGCTGCGCCCCTTTGCGTGCCAGCCCACAAGCCAACCGCCGGTGCCGCCATGTCCCTGCTTACGTCAGCCTACGTCGCGCCGATTGTCCTCCTCATCGCGTCCAATCTGTTCATGACCATCGCCTGGTACGGGCACCTGCGCTTCAAGGCGGCGCCGCTCGTCGGCGTCATCCTGGCAAGCTGGGGTATTGCCTTCATCGAATATTGCCTGGCGGTTCCGGCCAATCGTTTCGGCCACGCGGTGTATACGGCGGCGCAGCTCAAGACGATCCAGGAAGTCATCACGCTGACCGTGTTCGCCGCGTTTTCGGTGGTCTATCTCAAGGAGCCGATCGCCTGGAACCACGCCGCCGGCTTTGCCCTCATCGCCGCCGGCGCCTTCCTCGTGTTGCAGAAGTGGTGACGCTTGCGCGGCGGGTCGCGACCTATTTGGCGGGGACGACGCGCAAGATGCGCCCGGACGAGCTATCGGTGGCGATCCATATCGCGCCATCCGGACCCGCCCGCACGTCGCGGATGCGCGCGCCAAGGCCGCTCAGCAGGCGCTCCTCCCCGACCACACGATCGCCATCGAGGGCAAGCCGCACCAGCATGCGGCCCGCCAGCGCGCCGACGAACAGGCTACCCTTCCAAGCCGCAAACAGGTCGCCGCCATAAAACGCCATGCCGGAAGGCGCGATCGAGGGCACCCAGTATTTGACCGGCTGCTCCATGCCCGGCCGCTGCGTCGCGGCGTGAATTTTCGCGCCGCTATATTCGACGCCGTATCCGATCACCGGCCAGCCGTAGTTCTTACCCGCCGCGCTGATATTGACTTCGTCGCCGCCGCGCGGCCCGTGCTCGTGCATCCACAACGCGCCGCTGCGCGGGTGGATGGCCGCGCCCTGGGAATTGCGGTGGCCGTAGCTCCATATTTCCGGCCTGGCGCCTGCGCGCTTGACGAAAGGATTGTCGGGTGGGACCGAGCCGTCCGGGCGCAGGCGCACGATCTTGCCGAGATGGTTGGCGAGGTTTTGCGCCTCGTCGCGATGCGAGGAGTGGTCGCCCATGGTCAGGAACAGGTTGCCGTCGCGCGCCTGCGCGATGCGACAGCCGTAATGATTGCCGCTCGTCGGCGGGCCCTCCTGGCGGAATATCACGGCAACGTCCGCAAGGCGCGGCGGCGCGCCGTCGACAAGACGGGCGCGCGCGAGCGCGGTGCGCCCGCCGCCGGCGACGGGCTCGGAGAAACAGAAATAGATCGTGCGGTTTTGCCGGTAGTCGTTGTCGAGGACGACGTCGAGAAGGCCGCCCTGGCCGTTGGCGCGCACCACCGGCACACCGGCGAGCGGCGCCCGTCGGCGCCGATAACGCGCAGGCGCCCGGATTTCTCCGTCACCAGCAGGCGTGCGTCGGGCAGGAACGCGAAGCCCCACGGCTGCTCGAGGTCGCGCGCGAAGGTTTCCACCTGCAACGCGCCTGCCGAAGAGGCATGCGTCTGCGCCGCGAGCGGGGTGGGCGCCACGGCGGCCAGCAGGGTTGCCATGGCAATACGCATTGGCATTTAGACATCCCGTGTTGCTGCGGCGTGGTAGCGCTGCCGCGCTACCAGCGTACCCACAAGCGCGAGGTTGACAATATTAAAGGCGACGCCGGCGGCAAAGGCCGGCGTATAAAATCCGAAATAGTCGTAAAGCGCGCCGGCGAGCCAGCCGCCGGTCGCCATGCCGGACGCGCTCATGAACAGCAGCGTCGGCACCCGCCAATTGGCCTCACCGACCGGGAACAGCGCCCGGATGGACAGCACATAGGCCGGGATGATGGCGCTGAAGCCAACGCCAAAGGCGCCGGAGACGGTGAACAGGCCAACCTCGTCCTGGGTGAACAGATACGCGCTCATGGCCGAAGCCTGCAGCGACGAACTGACCAGCACGGTCAATAGACCGCCGACACGGTCGGAAATCCAACCCCAGAACTGGCGGCTGACGAAGCCGGCGCCGAGCAGCAGGGACAGCATGGCGGCGCCGTGGGTCGCGGAGATTCCAAGGTCGGTGCACAGCGCAACAAGATGGCCCTGCGGCATTGCCATCGGTACGCAGCACATGAACGAAGCCGTGGCCAGCATCGCGTGCACGGCGTTGGGCGACCAGCCGAGCACGCGCGGCTTGCCACCATCCGCGCCCTCGCCGGGCGCAGGGGTCGGTATTTCAGGCGGCGGCTTGAGGAAGACGATGGCGATCGGCCAGATCGCGCAGAGCGCAAACAGTCCATAGGCGATCATGGTCTGGCGCCAGCCAAAATTGGCGATCGCGCGCTCGAAAACGACCGGCCAGAGCGCGCCGGCAAGATAGGAGCCGCTGGAGATCAAGGCGAGCGCGGAGCCGCGCCGGCGGTCGAACCAGCGGCTGACATAGACATAGAGTGGCGCGTTGAATCCGGCGTTGCCGAGCAGGCCCATGAACAGCCCGTGGCCGACATACATCAGCCACGGCGCGCCGAGCGTCGATATGGCGAGCCCGAGCGCGATCATCGCGCCGCCGAACATGATGGTCCAGCGCACGCCAAAACGGTCGGCGACGCGCCCCATGGCGATGCCGCCGAGACCCGAGCCGAGCCAGGCAAGCGAGCCGGCGAGCGCGGGAACCGAACGCGCGTCGCCGAATTCCGCGGCGATTTCCTTGAGCGCGACCGCGGTGATCCACGGACCGCCGAACGACAGGCAGAGCAGGACAAGCGCGGCGCTCGCCACGATCCAGGACGCGCGCGTCTCGATGCTGGCGACTGGCAATTCATCACCCGGCGGGGTTGATCGTGCGGGAAAAGGTACCAACCGCACGGTCGGCGGATCGCCGGCGCGGTGCAAACGGAGCCCGCGATGATGACGCAAGCGGCCGCCAGGTGCAATGCGCGGCGCCGGCCGGATCGCGGCGGGCCGATCTCCGTTCGGTGGCAATTCGGCGATGTCGGTTAACGCGCCGTTAACGGGCGGATCACGCCCGGTTGCGGCACCGTCGGCGCCGCGTCATCGTTGCCCGGAAGCTCCGCGTTCGCCGGTCGCCAGTCCATCGCGACGTGGCCGGCGCTGCCCGCCACGCGGTCGAGCCACGCTTGCACCGCCGGGAACCCATCGAGCTCAAAATCGCTTTGCGGCGCGCAATGCGTGTAGGCATAGAGCGCGATATCCGCGATGGTCAGGTGGTCGGCCACGAAAAAGCGCCGCGCGGCGAGGTGCTTCTCCATGACGCCGAGGGCCTGGTAGCCCTTTTCCATCCACTCCTCGAGCGCGTGCATCTGCAATTCGCGCCCGCCCTTGACCAGGGTGAGCCAGAAGCGGGCGTTGCCGAGGTGCGGTTCGAGACTGTTCTGCTCGAAAAACATCCATTGCAGCGCTTCGGCGCGAACGGCGCGGTCGTCGGGCGCCAGCGGCGTGCCGCCGGCGATGTACCAGAGGATCGCGTTCGATTCGGCGAGGTAGCGCCGAGGGGCGATTTCAAGAAGCGGGACGCGCCCGCTTGGATTCATGGCCAGGAAGTCGGGCGTGCGCGTCTCGCCGCGCAGGATATCCACGTCGACGAGGCGATAGTCGATATCCAGATGCGCCAGCGCCAGCCGCGCCTTGTAGCAGTTCCCCGAGCTTTGCATGGAATAGAGCGTATACATCGGTCCACGGCGCTTCGGTTCGCGGCGCCCATACGAGCCAAGCCATCGCCGCGTGTCACTTCACATTATTGCGGATTGTGCATATCGCATTGCGGTGAAATCGTCCGCCTCCATGTTGCGATGCGCTCCGCGCCCCCATGTTGCAATGCGCACCAGCGGCAAGGGAATTCGGCCGCGCTTGCGCGCGTCCGGTGCGTTGCCGCGAAGCCGCTCCGGCACGGCACCGGGCGTTCTCGCGTAGGACGCTATTGCGGCGCGGTCGCGGCGGCGCGCGCGCCGACACCGAGCATGCCCATTTGAAATAAATCGTGATGGGCGTGCGGCCAGCGCATGATTTTTCTGGAAATTGCGGTTCCCGCGCGTCGCGAACGATCTCTAGCGCGCGGCAAGCGAAACAAATCGATCGTCAGTGCCGCGGCCGAGGCGTTCGGCGATGGCACGCGCCAGGGTCCATGCGGCCAGCGCGATCATTATCCCTGCGAGCACGTCGGTGAAGTAATGACCGCCGTCGACCGGCGTCGCCGCCACCATGGTCACGTTGACGACGAGCGCGACCCAGCGCAGCCTTGCCACCGGCCACAGCGCCAGGATGAAAATGATTCCGAGCGCGGCGTGCAGGCTGGGAAAGGTGATGATGCCTTCCGACCCGAGGCCGAGCAGGAGGCGCCATGATCCATCGCGCAGGCCGTTGAACGTCTGCAGGTGCAGTTCGCGCGTCGCTGGGACGATGGCGGGATAATCGGCGGCGGAGAGCGCATGGAAACCCCAGACGCCCTGCGCGGGAAGGAGCGCCGATATGGCGATGCAGGCGATGGCGGCCAGCATGAAGGCAAGCGCGAACAGTCGCAGATGCACAAGCCGGCCGGAAAACGCCAGCGCCAGCACCGTGACCGTCGCTTGCGCGGAAAAGCTGAGATAGGCGGCGTTGAAAAACTGGTGCGGCCAGGGATTGGCGTTCATCCAGGCAAGCCATGTCATCCAGTCGAGACCGAGCGTGCGGTCGAGCGCGTCGAACAGGCGGTCCT
>JACQAE010000042.1 GCA_016195095.1 Pseudomonadota bacterium | reverse complement strand
CGGCTGCACCGGGCGCTGGCTGCGGATATTGCCGCTCATGGTCTCGATCTCGTGTTCTGCGCCGGACCCTTGATGGCGGCTTTATGGAAGGCGCTGGCGCCGGCGTGCCGCGGTGCCCATGCGCCGAGCGCGCAAGCGCTTGAGGGCGAAATTACCGCCGCGATTCGCGGCGGCGACGCCGTCATGGTCAAGGGCTCGCTCGGATCGCGCATGGGCCCGCTGGTCAAGGCGCTGGAGCGGCGCTATGCGCCGCCCGCGCCGGATGGGCCGGAAGGGCCGGAAAAGGTGCAGACTTTCTAGCCCGGTTCGTGCTCAAAGTCGGGAGGCTAGCGCATGATCGCGAAAAGTGGGAACCGCTTTTGCGAAAAGATCATGCTCGAATATAGCGAAACATGATCGCGAAAAGTGGGAACCGCGATTTTGAACACGATCATGCGTAATTTCAAAATTTTGGGATGCCGCCGCGATTGCGGTCAGGGCGACCGTGCCTTGGCCCAATCGGCGCCGGCCTGGGGTTGACGCGATGCTTTACTGGCTCTCGGCTTTTTCCGACACGATCTCGGTCCTCAACGTCTTCCGCTACATCACCGTGCGCACCGGCGGCGCGATGATGACGGCGCTGTTCGTCGTCTTTCTGTTCGGCCCAACCATCATCGCCGGGCTGCGCCTGCGCCAGGGCGTCGGCCAGCCCATTCGCGGTGACGGCCCGCAATCGCATCTCATCACCAAGGTCGGCACGCCGACGATGGGCGGGCTGATGATCCTGTTCGGCATCCTGTTCGCCACACTGTTGTGGGCGAACCTGACCAACCTCTATGTGTGGACCGTGCTTGGCGTGATGCTCGGCTTCGGGCTGGTCGGGTTCTACGACGACTACCTCAAGGTCACGCGGCAAACGCATGCCGGCTTTTCCGGGCGCACGCGCCTGGCCGTCGAATCGGCGATCGCCATTGCCGCCTGCGTCGGGCTCGCCACGCTCGGCCGCCCGCCATTCTCCACCTCGCTGGCCTTTCCGCTGGTCAAGGATCTCATCATCGATCTCGGCTGGTTTTTTGTCGTGTTCGGTGCCTTCATCATCGTTGGCGCCGGCAACGCCGTGAACCTGACCGACGGGCTCGACGGGTTGGCCATCGGACCGGTCATGGTGGCGGCGGCGTCCTTTGGCGTCATCTCCTACCTGGTCGGCAGCGCGGTCTATGCCGACTATCTGCAGATCCACTTCGTGTCCGGCACCGGCGAATTGTCGGTGATCTGCGGCGCGGTCATCGGCGCGGGGCTGGGTTTTCTGTGGTTCAACGCGCCGCCGGCGTCGATCTTCATGGGCGATACCGGCTCGCTGGCGCTGGGCGGGCTTCTCGGCGCCGTCGCGGTGGCGACCAAGCACGAGGTCGCGCTGGCCATCATTGGCGGGCTATTCGTGCTCGAGGCGGTGTCGGTGATCGTGCAGGTCGCTTCCTTCAAGATGACCGGCAAGCGCGTGTTCAGGATGGCGCCCATTCACCACCATTTCGAGCAGAAGGGATGGACCGAGCCGCAGATCGTGATCCGCTTCTGGATCATCTCGATCGTGCTGGCGCTGGCCGGCCTGTCCACGCTCAAGCTGCGGTGAGCCGTGATCCCCGTCACCGCATTCGCCGGCCGCAAGGTTGCCGTGTTTGGGCTCGGCGGCTCGGGCCTGGCCAGCGCCAGCGCGCTCATGGCGGGCGGCGCCGACGTCGTGGGCGGGGATGACGACGCCGCGACGCTGGCGCGCGCCACGGCGGCGGGAATTCCCGCCGCCGATTTCCACGCGCTCGACTGGTCGCGCGTCGCCGCGCTCGTGCTCGCGCCTGGCGTGCCGTTGACGCATCCAGCGCCGCATTGGGCCGTCGGCCGCGCGCGCGCGGCGGCGGTGGAGATCATCGGCGATATCGAGCTGTTCTGCCGCGAGCGCCGGCGCCAGGCGCCGCAATCACGTTTCATCGCCATCACCGGCACCAATGGCAAATCGACGACCAGCGCGCTGGTCGCGCATCTCCTGGCGGGCGCCGGCTATGACGCGCAGCTCGGCGGCAATATCGGCACGCCCGTGCTGGCGCTCGAACCGCCGCGCAGCGGGCGCGCGCATGTGATCGAATGTTCCTCCTACCAGATCGATCTTGCGCCGAGCCTCGATGCGTCGGTCGCCGTCCTGCTCAACGTGAGCGAGGATCATCTCGACCGTCACGGCACGCTGGCGAATTACGCGGCGATCAAGGAACGCCTGGTCGGCGGGCTCGGCGACGGCGGCACGGCGGTCGTCGGCGTCGATGACAACTGGTCGCAGGCCGCGGCCGACCGCGGCGAGCGCGAGGGCAAGCGCGTCGTGCGCGTGTCGGTGCGCCGCCCGCTTAGCGACGGGCTTTACGTCGAGGCCGAGCAGATCGTCGAGGCCGCCGGCGGCAGCCGCACGCTCATCGCGGCGATCGGCGGCATCGGTTCGCTGCGCGGGCAGCACAACGCGCAGAACGCCGCCTGCGCGGCGGCGGCGGCGATGGCCTGCGGCCTATCGTCGGCGCAGATCCAGGGCGGGTTGCGGTCGTTTCCCGGCCTCGCGCACCGCATGGAGGAAGTCGGGCGCATCGGCCACGTGCTCTTTGTCAACGATTCCAAGGCGACCAACGCCGATTCGGCGGCGCAGGCGCTGGCCTGTTTCCAGGACATTTTCTGGATCGTCGGCGGCAGGGCCAAGACCGGCGGCATCGCCGCGCTTGCGGGTTTCTTTCCGCGCATCCGTAAGGCCTATCTGATCGGCGAGGCGGCGGCGGCGTTTTCAGCGGCCTTGCATGGCAAGGTCGATTGCGAAGTGTCCGAGACGGTGGCGCGCGCGGTTGCCGCCGCCGCGCGCGACGCGCGTGCCTGCGCGGCGGCCGCGCCGGTGGTCCTGTTGTCGCCGGCCTGCGCCTCGTTTGACCAGTATCGCAATTTCGAGCTGCGCGGGGCGGCGTTCCGCGAGCAGGTCATGGCCTTGCCGGGGATCGCGCCGATCGCGCGCGCATGACGCGCCGGCGCCCAGCCGAGCGGCATTAATCGGCTGGAAACCATATCGGGCGCAGGACAATAGGCCGGCCGCCGGCACCCGCGCGCTTGGCGCGGGCGCAAACCTATTCGGCGGCGCAAGGGCGCGCTTTCCCGCCGCCGCGATCGCGGTTGGAAAGACGCCGGCGCTGGAGCAACACATGGTTTCGCGCGCTGATCGAACGCCGTTCGCGGCCTGGTGGTGGACCGTCGACCGGCTCACGCTAGCGGCGTTGATCGCGCTCATGCTGGCCGGCATCGTGCTCTCGCTCGCGGCGAGCCCGCCGGTTGCCGTGCGCATCGGGCTCGACCCGTTCCATTTCGTCAATCGCCACGTACTCTATCTGCTGCCGGCGCTGGTCGTGCTGTTGGCGACGTCGATGCTCACGCCGCGCCGCATTCGCCGCGTCGCGCTCCTGGTCTTTGTCGGCAGCGTCGCGCTCATCGTGGCGACGCTGGTTTTCGGCGCCGAGGTCAAGGGCGCGCGGCGCTGGATCGTCATCCTGGGCGTCAACGTGCAGCCGTCGGAATTCGTCAAGCCGGCCTTCGTGATCCTCATCTCCTGGCTGTTCGCCGAATCGGAACGCAAGCCCGACGTTCCGGCCAATTCCATCGCCCTCGTCCTGCTGCTCGTGGTCGTTGTTCTCCTGGTCATGCAGCCGGATTTCGGCCAGACCATGTTGGTGTCCCTGGTCTGGGGCGCCCTGTTCTTCATGGCCGGCATGCGCATGATCTGGGTCGCGGGCCTCGGCGGCGTCGCGGTCGCCGGCCTCCTCGGCGCCTATGCCAGCGTTCCCCATGTCGCCCAGCGCATCAAGCGCTTCCTCGATCCCGCCTCCGGCGATACATTCCAGATCGATCACGCCGTCGATTCCTTCCTGCGCGGCGGCTGGTTCGGCCGTGGTCCCGGCGAGGGCATCGTCAAGCGCCATCTCCCCGACAGCCATGCCGATTTCGTGTTCGCCGTGGCGGGCGAGGAATTTGGCATCGTGCTCTGCCTCATCTTGGCGGCTTTGTTCGCCTTCATCGTGTTGCGCGCGCTTGCTTCGGCGGTAAGATGCGACGACGCCTTCACGCGCTTCGCCACCGCCGGGCTTGCCATGCTGTTCGGCATCCAGTCCGCCATCAATATGGCGGTCAACCTCGCGCTCATCCCGGCCAAGGGCATGACTTTGCCGTTCATTTCCTATGGCGGCTCCTCGATGATCTCGCTTGCCTATGGCATGGGCATGCTGCTGGCGCTGATGCGCGGCCAGCCGGGCACGGAATTCGTTGTCGGCCCCGCCCCCGTGGCGTCGGCGAGCGGCGCGGCGTGATGCCGTGTCGGTGCCAACGCCGCACGTGATCGTCGCCGCCGGCGGGACCGGCGGGCATCTCTTTCCGGCGCAGGCGCTGGCCGTGGCGCTGGCGCGCCGCGCCATCGCCGTCGAGCTTGTCACCGACGCGCGCGCGAGCCGCTACGGCCATGATTTTCCCGCGCGCGCGACCCACCTCATCGCCAGCGCCACGCCACGGGCGAAAAATCCGCTCGCGACCGCCGCCGCCGTCCTCACGCTGGCGCGCGGCGTCGCGCAGGCGTGGCGGCTGTTCGGGCGCGCGCGGCCCGCGGCCATTGTCGGGTTTGGCGGCTATCCGACCATCCCGCCGCTCGCGGCCGGCGTGCTGCGCGCCATTCCCACCATCATCCACGACGCCAACGCGGTGATCGGGCGCGCCAACCGGCTCTTGGCGCCGCGCGTCACGGCGATCGCCGCGACGTTTCCAGGCCTTCTCGCGGCGCGGCCGGCGCTTGCGTCGAAGACCAGCGTCACGGGAAACCCCGTGCGCCCGGCGGTGGTCGAGGCTGCTTCCATGCCCTACGACGCGCCGCGACCGGGAGGGGCGTTGCGCCTGCTCGTCTTCGGCGGCAGCCAGGGTGCGCGCGTGATGGCCGATGTCGTCGTGCCGGCGATCGAGCTTGTGGGGCCGGCGCTGCGTTCAAGGCTGAGCATCGTGCAGCAGACGCGCGAGGAGGACATGGCGCGGGTGGGCGCCGCCTACGCGCGCATTGGCGTGGACGCCACGATCGACCCGTTCTTCGCCGACCTGCCAGCGCGCATGGCGGCAAGCCATCTCGTCATCGCGCGCTCCGGCGCCTCGACGGTGGCGGAACTCGCCGCCATCGGGAGGCCGGCGATCCTCGTGCCGCTGCCGCACGCGCTCGACCAGGACCAGCTCGAAAACGCGCGCGTTCTTGAGCGCGCCGGCGGCGCCATCTGCCTGGCGCAGGACGCCTTCACGCCGCGCCGGCTGGCCGAGCTCATCGAGACGCTTGCCGGCGAGCCGCAAAAACTCGTAGCAATGGCTGCCGGCGCGCGCGCGATCGGCGCGATCGACGCCGCCGAGCGCCTCGCCGTCCTGGTCATGCGCGTGGCGGGATTGGAAAACAGCGGAGACACGCTTTCATGAAACTGCCGCGCGACATCGGCCCGGTGCATTTCGTCGGCATCGGCGGCATCGGGATGAGCGGGATCGCCGAGGTCCTGTGCAATCTCGGCTATGCGGTCACCGGGTCGGACGTCGCCGACGGCGCCAATGTCAAGCGCCTGCGCGACAAGGGCATCGCGGTTGCCATCGGCCACGCCGCCACCAATATCGACGACGCGCAGGTCGTGGTCGTTTCCTCCGCGATCAAGCCGGACAATGCCGAGCTCGTCGCCGCGCGCGCCAAGCGCCTGCCGGTGGTGCGGCGCGCCGAGATGCTCGCCGAACTCATGCGCCTCAAGACCTGCGTCGCCGTCGCCGGCACGCATGGCAAGACCACGACGACGTCGATGGTGGCGGCGCTGCTCGACGCCGGCGGCTTCGACCCGACGGTGATCAATGGCGGCATCATCAACGCCTATGGCACCAACGCGCGGCTCGGCGCCGGCGACTGGATGGTGGTCGAAGCCGACGAATCGGACGGCACGTTCCTCAAGCTGCCGGCCGATATCGCCATCGTCACCAATGTCGATGCCGAGCATCTCGACCATTTCAAGACCTTCGCCGCCGTGCAGGAGGCGTTCTACGCCTTCGTCGAGAACGTGCCATTCTACGGCTTTGCCGTGATGTGCACCGACCACCCGATCGTGCAGCGCCTGGTCGGCCGGCTCGACGACCGCCGCGTCGTGACCTACGGGGAAAATCCGCAGGCCGACATCCGCCTCGTCGGCCTCGACCACGCCGACGGCCGCTCGCGCTTCACGGTGGCGATCCGCGACCGTTCCGGCGCGCTCGTGCGGCCGATCGCGGACCTGTCATTGCCGATGCCGGGCCGCCACAACGCGCTCAACGCCACCGCCGCCATCGCGGTCGCGCATGAGCTGGGAATATCCAACGAGGTCATCCGCGCGGCGCTCAAGGGCTTCGGCGGCGTCAAGCGGCGCTTCACGCGCACCGGCGCCTGGAACGGGATCACCGTCATCGACGATTACGGCCACCATCCCGTCGAGATCGCGGCGGTGCTGCGCGCGGCGCGCGAATCGGTCAAGGGCCAGGTCATCGCCGTCATGCAGCCGCATCGCTACACGCGGCTGCAGTCGCTGTTCGAGCCGTTCTCGACCTGCTTCAACGACGCCGACGCGGTGATCGTCGCGCCGGTCTATTCCGCGGGCGAGGCGCCGATCGCGGGCGCCGACCGCGACCACCTCGTCGCGGCGCTGCGCGCGCGTGGGCACCGGCGGGTGATCGCGCTCGACGGCCCCGGCGACCTCGCCGGCATCGTGCGCGACGTGGCGCGGCCGGGCGATTACGTCGTCTGCCTCGGCGCTGGGTCGATCACGCAATGGGCCTATGCGCTGCCGGACGAACTCGCGGCAACCGACGCCACGGCGTGACGCGCTCGTGCATGGCGCGCTTCGTGGACATCGTTCCCGCTCTCAAGGCCGCCATGCCCGGTCTGCGCGGCCAGCTGTTCGCCAACCAGAGCCTTTCGGAGCTGACCTGGTTTCGCGTCGGCGGGCCGGCGCAGGCCTTGTTCATGCCGCGCGACGCCGAGGATCTTGGCTATTTCCTCGCGCATCTGGGTCGCGACATTGCGGTGACGACGATCGGGCTTGGCTCCAACCTCATCGTGCGCGACGGCGGCGTGCGCGGCGTCGTGGTGCGGCTCGGCCGCGGCTTTGGCGACGTTGGTGTCGAGGACGGCCAGCGGCTGCGCGCTGGGGCGGGGGTGCCCGACCTGCGCGTCGCGCGCGCGGCGCAGGAGGCGGACATCGCGGGGCTCGCGTTCCTGCGCGGCATTCCCGGCGCCATCGGCGGCGCGCTGCGCATGAATGGCGGCGCCTATGGCGGCGAAATCAAGGATGTGGTGGTCGAGGTGCATGGCGTCGATCGCGGCGGGCGCGCGCGCGTTTATTCCAACGCGGAGATGGGATATTCTTACCGGCATTGCGGCGTCGCCGAGGACGTGATTTTCACCGCCGCGCTGCTGCAGGGCGCGCCGGGCGAGGCGGCGGCGATCGCGGCCGACATGGCGCGCATCACCGCTGGCCGCGAGGCGACGCAGCCGGTGCGCAGCCGCACCGGCGGCTCGACGTTCAAGAATCCGCCCGGCCGCAAGGCCTGGCAATTGATCGACGCCGCCGGCTGCCGCGGGTTGCGCGTGGGCGAGGCGCAGGTCTCCGAGCTGCATTGCAATTTTCTCATCAATTTGGGCAATGCGCGCGCCGCCGATAACGAGAACCTGGGCGAGGCCGGGCGCGCGCGCGTCCGGGACGATTGCGGCGTCGATCTCGAGTGGGAAATCCGCCGCATCGGCGAAGCGAGCGCTCCGGTTTGGCAAGGAAACGAAAGTGACGCGCGGCGCTGACCCCATCCTCATTGTCGGCGGCGGGCTTGGCGGCGTCGCGGCGGCGCTGGCGATCGGCCGCAATGGAAGGCGCGTGCGCGTGCTTGAGCAGGCGGCGGAATTCGGCGTGATCGGCTACGGAATCCAGCTCGCGCCCAATGTCTTTCACCGATCGGCTATGTCGCGCATCGCACGATTCGCCCGATATCCGACGTGCCGGCGCAGATCCGCTCCGACGACGTCTACCTGCGCGCCGGACCCGGTTTCCACATCGTGCATTATCCGCTGCGGCGCGGCGAATTGTTCAACATCGTCGCGGTCCTGCGCACCTCCACCCATGCCGAGAAGCTCGCGCAAAGCGATTATCGCGCCGAGATCGACCGCAATTTCGAGACCGCGCACCCGATCATGAAGGCGATGCTCGGGCTCATGGATTTCGAGCGTCGCTGGCCGATCGCCGACCGCGACCCGGTGCGCAATTGGAGCCGCGGCCGCGCCACGCTATTGGGCGACGCCGCGCATCCCACGCTGCAATCGCTGGCGCAAGGCGCGTGCATGGCGATCGAGGACGCGGTGACGCTGGCGGCGGCGATCGAGGACGCGCGCGGCGATTTTCCGGCCGCGTTTCGCGCCTACCAGTCCGCCCGCGTGCTGCGCACCGCGCGCGTACAGCTTGAATCGCGCTGGCTGTGGGAGGCCTATCATGCCGGCGACATCGCGCGCGAGGTGTCCTACCAGGCGCTTTCCGAGCGCAGCGAGGAGGACGTCTATCGCTGCCTGGCCTGGCTTTATGACGAATGCGCCCCGGCAGCGGCGGCGCGCGGCGTCCGATAGCGCGGCGCGCACGCGGCAAGCGCGATCGCGCGCCGATCCATTGTCGCGGTCATGCTCTCGCGATATCACGGCGAATCAACGATTGTGGATGCGGACAGGAAGCATGCGATGAATAGCGGCAAGCACGTCGCGGTCCTCATGGGCGGCTGGTCGGCGGAGCGCGAGGTGTCGCTGCGTTCGGGGCGCGCCTGCGCGGCGGCGCTGGAGCGGCTGGGCTACCGCACGACGCCGATCGATGTCGGCCGCGATATCGCGCAGGTGCTCGCGGGCGCGCGGCCGCAGGCGGCGCTCAACCTGCTGCACGGCCGCCCCGGCGAGGACGGCACGATCCAGGGCGTGCTCGAACTCCTCGGCATCGCCTATACCCATTCCGGCGTTCTGGCCTCCGCGCTGGCGATGCACAAGGAGCGCGCCAAGGTGGTGATGCGCGCGGCCGGGGTCCCGGTACCCGACGGTATCGTGGTGAGTCGCTTCGAGGCGACGAAGCGCCACGTGCTGGCGCCGCCTTACGTGATCAAGCCGGTGAGCGAGGGATCGAGCGTCGGCGTGTTCATCGTGACCGCCGACCACGCCCACCCGCCGCAGGAACTCACGCGCGACGACTGGGCGCTGGGGGATCAGGTGCTTTGCGAAAAGTATATTGCCGGCAAGGAGTTAACCTGTGCCGTGATGGGCGACCAGGCGTTCGGCGTGATCGAGATCGTGCCGACGGTCAAATTCTACGACTACGAGGCCAAGTATGCGCCGGGGGGGTCGCGCCACGTCTTGCCGGCGAAACTTTTACCAGATGTTTACCAAGAGGTCCGAAGACTGGCTGTTCAGGCGCATCAGGCATTGGGGTGCCGGGGCGTGAGCCGTGCGGATTTTCGCTACGACGACCGCATGGACGGCACGCGGGGATTGGTCTGTCTTGAGGTCAATACCCAGCCCGGAATGACCGAAACGTCCCTGGTGCCCGAGCTCGCGGCTTTCGCGGGCGTCACGTTTGACGAGCTGGTTCGATGGATGGTGGAGGACGCCTCACTCAGCCGCTGAACGCCGCGGGCGTCGCGTCCACGGCGGGCGTTGCGCGCGCGCCGGCGCGCGGCGGCGGCGCGCGGCGTTCCACGGCGAGATCATCGCAGCCGCTGTTCCGCGACGGCGCGCCGGCCAGCATCGAGCGCTTCCTGCGCCGGCGCCTTGGCGCGCTCTATTGGACGATGGTTCCGCGCGGCGCGGGCGCGCTCAGCGCCGTCATGATCATCGCCGCCAGCGGCGCCTATGGCATGGTGCGCGGCGGCCATGTCGGCGAAGTCCTTGGCCACCTGCGCGACACGCGCGACGTCGCGGCCAATGCCCTCGGCTTGCGCATCGCCGCCATCGCCATCAGCGGCAACCGGCAGCTCTCGCGCGAGGAAATCCTCGCCACCGCCGGGATCACCGGCGGCACCTCGCTCGCCTTCCTCGACGCCGGCGCGGCGCGCGCGCGGCTGCGCGCCAATCCCTGGATCGCCGACGCGACGATCCAGAAGCTTTATCCCGACCGCTTGCATTTACTCGTCGTCGAGCGCGCGCCCTACGCGCTGTGGCAGCGCCAGGGCCGCGTCGCCGTTATCGCGGCCGATGGCACGGTACTGCAAAGTTTCGCCGCCCCGCGCCAGGCCGGCTTGCCGCTCGTCGTCGGCCGCGGCGCGGAAACCAGGGCCAAGGAGTTTTTCGATCTGCTCGATCGTTACCCGCTGGTGCGCGCGCAGGTGCGCGCCGCGATTCTCGTCGCCGAGCGGCGCTGGAACCTGCGGTTGAAGAACGGCGTCGACGTGCGCCTGCCCGAAACCGGGATCGAGCCCGCGTTGCGCACGCTCACCAAGCTTGACGACGAACAAAAGCTTCTGTCGCGCGACATCGTCGCGGTCGACTTGCGGCTGGCGGATCGCGTCAGCGTGCGCCTGTCCGACGCCGCGGCGCAGGCGCGCGACAAGGAATTCAAGGAGCGGCTGGCGAAGAAGAAGGGGGGCGCGGCGTGAACCTCCTCAATTACGGGCTGTTGCCGAAGATGAAGCCGCTCGCCCCGCGCCGCAGCGCCATCGTTGCCGCGCTCGACATCGGCACCAGCAAGATCGCCTGCCTGGTCGCGCGATTGCGGCCGATCCCGCCGCAGGACGTCCTGCGCCGGCGCACGCATGTCGTCGAAATCATGGGTTTCGGCCACACCAGCGCCGGCGGCATGAAAGCCGGCGCCGTCGTCGACCTTGCCGCCGCCGAGGAGGCGATGCGCAACGCCATCGACCTGGCCGAGAGCATGGCCGCGGTGCAGATCGAATCGGCGGTGGTTTCGTTGTCGGCCGGGCGCATCACGAGCGAATTGTTCGCCGCCTCGGTCGATGTCGCGGGCGCGGTGACCGGCGACGACATCAAGCGTGTGCTCGCGGCCGGCAGCCATAATTCCGCGCGCGACGGTCGCGTCGTGCTGCATTCGCTGCCGCTCGGATTTTCGCTCGACGACGCGCATGGCATTCGCGACCCGCGCGGCATGCTGGCAAACCGCTTCGGCTTCGACATGCACCTGGTGTCGAGCGACATCGCCCCGGCGCGCAATCTCATGCTGGCGGTCGAGCGCTGTCATATCGGCGTCGAGGCGCTCGTCGCCAGCCCCTATGCCGCCGGCCTGTCGGTGCTCGCCGACGACGAGGACGATCTCGGCGCCGCCCTCATCGATCTCGGCGCCGGCACGACGACGACGGCGGTGTTTTCGGCCGGCCGTTTCGTGCATGTCGACAGCTTCGCGGTCGGCGGCCACCACGTCACCATGGATCTGGCGCGCGGCCTATCCGCCAGCGTGCCGGACGCCGAGCGAATCAAGACGCTCTATGGCAGTGTGATCGCCGGCGGCTCGGACGAACGCGACATGATCAGCGTGCAGGCCATGGGCGGCGACGAACGCGAGCCGCCGCAACTCATCTCCCGCGCCGTTCTCACGCGCATCGTCAGGCCGCGCGTGGAGGAAATCCTCGAAATGGTGCGCGACCGTCTCGGCCATTCCTCGTTCGCGGCGGAGCCGCGCGCGCGCGTCATCCTCACCGGCGGCGCCAGCCAATTGACCGGCCTGCCGGAACTGGCCGCGCGCATTCTCGGCCGTCCCGTGCGCGTCGGGCGCCCGCTCGGCCTGTCGGGACTGCCGGAAGCCGCCAGGGGCCCGGCATTCGCAGTCGCGGCCGGCCTTCTGGTCTATCCGCAGGCCGCGCATCTCGAGCACTTCGAGGCACGCCGCACGCGCCAGCTCAAGACCGGGACCGGCGGCTATTTCACGCGTGTCGGCCGTTGGCTGCGGGAGAGCTTTTGACCATGGCCCAGCGGCACGCGATGCGTTTCGACACTCTGCGCGAACGCGCCCTTCGCCGGCCGGTCGCGCCAGGCACGATCCGGCCCGACCGATGGACTCGTTTCCGCCGTCATTCCCGCTCACGCAAGAGGCACACATGACCATCAATCTCAAGATCCCCGATATCAGGGAGCTCAAGCCGCGGATCACCGTGTTCGGGGTCGGCGGGGCCGGCGGGAATGCCGTCAACAACATGATCGTGGCCGGCTTGGAGGGCGTCGATTTCGTCGTCGCCAATACCGACGCCCAGGCGCTGACCATGTCGAAGGCCGAGCGCATCATCCAGATGGGCGTGCAGGTCACCGAGGGCCTTGGCGCCGGGTCGCAGCCCGACATCGGCCGCGCGGCCGCCGAGGAGGTGATCGACGAAATCCGCGACCATCTCAACGGCGCGCATATGGTGTTCGTGACCGCTGGCATGGGCGGCGGCACCGGGACCGGCGCCTCGCCGATCGTGGCCAAGGCGGCGCGCGAAATCGGCATTCTCACCGTCGGCGTCGTCACCAAGCCGTTTCATTTCGAGGGCCAGCGGCGCATGCGCTTCGCGGATTCGGGCATTGCCGAGCTGCAGAAGCACGTCGATACGCTGATCATCATCCCCAACCAGAACCTGTTCCGCGTCGCCAACGAGAAGACCACCTTCGCCGACGCCTTCGCCATGGCCGACCAGGTGCTCTATTCGGGCGTCGCCTGCATCACCGACCTCATGGTCAAGGAAGGCCTCATCAATCTCGATTTCGCCGACGTGCGCGCGGTGATGCGCGAGATGGGCAAGGCGATGATGGGGACCGGCGAGGCCTCGGGCGAAAAGCGCTCGCTGCGCGCGGCGGAGGCGGCGATTTCCAATCCGCTGATCGACGACGTCTCGATGCGCGGCGCCAAGGGGCTTTTGATTTCCATCACCGGCGGCAAGGACCTGACGCTCTACGAGGTGGACGAGGCGGCGACGCGCATCCGCGAGGAGGTCGATCAGGACGCCAACATCATCGTCGGCGCCACCTTCGACGAAGGACTTGAAGGCATCATCCGGGTGTCGGTCGTGGCCACCGGCGTCGACGCCATTGTCGCCACCGCCGCGCGCCCGGCGCCAGCCAATAATCCGCGGCCGGCGATGGGCAGCGATCCGCGCCTTGCCGAGATCACGCAGCGTTCGAAAGCCGACATCGCGCGCAGCAACGAGCGCGAATTGCCGGTACGGCCGGCGGCGGCCATGCCCGCGTTGCCGGCGGCGATGCCGGCGTCCGCGCCGCTGCCCGCGTTCATGGGCGGTATCGAAGCGGCGGCGCATGCCGCGGTTGCCGCGGCAATCCTGCCCACGGCCGCCCAGGTCGAGGACGTGACCTTGCGGCCGATCGCATCCAAACCGTCGCTGTTCACGGACCCGTTCGCCGCCGAGCCGGCGCCGGCGCATCCGGTCGCTTCCAAGGTCTTCATCCCGCCGCAGCCGGAACGCCCGGTCGCGCGCGGCCAGCGCATGCCGCGCATCGATGAATTGCCGATTCCCGCGCAAAACGAGTTGCGCGCGCGCCACAATAGCCAGGACGACGCCGATCACCCGGAAAAGCGGCGCATGTCGTTGCTGCAGCGCCTCGCTCAGGTCGGGCTCGGGCGCCGCGACGAGGAGGCGGCCGCGCCGCCGCAGCCGCAGCGCGCGCCGCCGCGCCAGGCACCGCCGGCTCTCGATCGCATGCCGCAGCGTCCCACGCCGCGCGCGCCGGAGCCGGTATCGGACTATGCCAAGCGCTCGGCGCCGCAAGGCCTCGACCAGCATGGGCGCACGGCGCCTGTGAACAACTCCATGGACGACGATCAACTCGACATTCCCGCGTTCCTGCGCCGGCAGGCCAACTGAGCGGGCCCGAGGTCGCGGAGCTGGCGGCTGCAGCGGCTGGCTGGCGCACGCCGCCGGTTGGCGCGCGGCTTGCCGTCGGGTATCGGACGGCCAGAGCAAGTTACTGCTAAGAAAAGAGAATATCGCGTTCCGGCGCGCCGGCATGGCGCCGCCCATGGACGGCGCGCCATTAGCCGCATGGCCGTGCACACGAGGGCATTTTCGCGCGAAGCGGGTATCGGTTCACGTGAAAAAACGCGTTAAAACAATAAGTTATAGCCATGACTTTGATTCCATCAAAGCAGGACAAGGCTCTAGCGAAACGCGGCCCGGTTGCGGCACAAAGGCGGCGGATTCGAGGTAACACTTGGTAAGAAAGCTTGAATTGGCGCGTCTGGCGTCGACCAGTAAGGTTAGCGCCGGTAAAGGGGCATCGCGGGGCAGCGGGGCACATAACGGGGGCTTCGGCCGGTAACGGTCGTGGAGGGGTTTCCCGGCTCTGTGCGGCGAGATGGCAACCTTTCGGGTTGGTGGGGTGGTTTGTGCGCCATGACGGGCATGCAGGCACCAGCCAGAGCACGGACGTGGGGCATGAAATCGGGAAAACAGACGACGCTCCGCGGCGACGCGGCGGTCACCGGGATAGGCGTTCATTCCGGCCTGCCGGTGACGCTGACGCTGCATCCTGCGGATGCGGGA
Organism: Pseudomonadota bacterium; assembly: GCA_016195095.1. Lineage (GTDB taxonomy): Bacteria > Pseudomonadota > Alphaproteobacteria > Rhizobiales > Xanthobacteraceae > JACQAE01. Next base: position 15,867 of record JACQAE010000042.1, on the reverse strand, counting down.
AGCGGCATCGTCTTCAATCGCACCGGCGTCGAGGGGGCCCGCGACCGTGAAATCCGTGCCGACTTCCGCGCGGTCACGTCAACGGAATTCGCCACCGTCCTGGGCGATCATTCGGGCCCGCTCTGCTCGACCGCCGAGCATGTGCTCGCCGCCCTGTCTGGCCTTGGCGTCGACAATGCCGTCATCGAAATCGACGGTCCCGAGGTTCCCATCATGGATGGCAGCGCGGAGGCCTTCGTGCGCGCCATCGACGCGGTCGGAACGGTCAAGCTGGACGCGGCGCGGCGGTTCATTCAGGTGCTGCGGCCGGTGCGGGTGACCAAGGGCGAGGCGATGGGCGAATTGGCGCCCAATGCGCATGGCTTGCGGCTCGACGTCGCGATCGAATTCGATCATCCGCTGATCGGCCGCCAGTCGCTGGCCATGGATGTCAACCCGACTTCCTTCCGCCGCGACCTTGCGCGCGCGCGCACGTTCGGGTTCATGCGCGACGTATCGAGCCTGTGGAGCGCGGGTTTCGCGCTTGGCGCGTCGTTCGAGAATACGCTGGTCGTCGCGGAGAATCGCGTGCTCAACCCCGACGGCGTGCGCTTCGCCGACGAATTCGTGCGCCACAAGGCGCTTGACGCGGTTGGCGATCTGGCATTGGCCGGCGCGCCGCTCCTGGCCACCTATCGTTCCCTGCGCGGCGGGCATAGGCTCAATCACGCCGTGCTGACGGCGCTGATGGCGGACCGCTCGGCGTGGATTTACGTCGATGCGCCGCAAAGCGCGCCCCGCGCCCGTTTGCGCGCCGGCGCCGCCGGTGGCCTCGTGGCGCCGGTCTTCGGTCCCGACGTTTCCTGACCCCAGCGGCCGATGCGGCCGGCCGCCGACGGCGCTTGTGGGTGGCGTCGGATGTCGCGTAACCCAAAGGGTGTATTCACCTTGTGCGTTCGCCACATTGCGGGCCGATTGTGCGGTTAGGCGATTTGTCCTACGGTCTTGCGTGCGAGGGCGCGCGGCGGCGGGCCGTTTTGCGGTTGCCGCGCCAGCCGGGGTAGGGCAGCGTTCATGCGACAGCTTTCATTGCACCGGGTTGGTCGCCGAACCTTGTGGAGCAGGCCCGTGGCCCTGCTCGCGCTGGTCTTGCTGGCGGTGCCGGTTGGCGCCTGCAGCACGATTGATGGATGGTTCGGCAAGGATGCCGTGCTGCCCGATGAGCCGGCCGAAAAACTGTATAACGAGGGCCTCTACCTGCTCAACACCAAGCGCAGCTTCGGCGAGGCCGCCAAGAAATTCGAGGAAGTCGACCGCCAGCACCCCTATTCCGATTGGGCGCGTAAGTCGCTGGTCATGACCGCCTATTCCTATTACCAGGGGCGCAACTACACCGACGCGATCGGGTCGGCGCAGCGCTACGTGACGCTGCACCCGGGCAGTCCGGAGGCCGCCTACGCGCAGTACATCATGGGCTCGGCCTATTACGACCAGATTCCCGAGGTCGATCGCGACCAGGGCCGCACCGAGAAGGCGATTTCCGCGCTCGAGGAAGTGGTGCGCAAATACCCGGAAAGCGAATACGCCGTTTCCGCCAAGCGCAAGATCGACGTGTCGCGCGACCAGCTTGCCGGCAAGGAGATGGAAATCGGCCGCTGGTACCTGCGCAAGAAGGATTTCACCGGCGCCATCAACCGCTTCAAGGTCGTGGTCACGCAGTATCAGACGACGCGGCATGTCGAGGAAGCGCTCATGCGCCTGACCGAGACCTACATGACGCTCGGCATCGTTCCCGAGGCGCAGACGGCGGCGGCGGTCCTCGGGCATAACTTCCCCGACAGCCCCTGGTACAAGGACGCCTACCGGGTGGTCAGCGCGGGCGGCTTCGAGCCCAAGGAAAATTCCGGATCCTGGATCAGCCGAGCGTTCAAGCGGGTCGGGTTGGGCTAAGGCGCGTCGCGCGGACGCGGCGGCGTCGTCGCGAAAGTCCGCGATTTTTCGCGACAGGGGCGGCGGCGTATCATTCCTTGATCATGCGGCGGCGCGAGCGCTGTTCAAACGCTGCGCGTTTGGCGATGATGCAGTTCCCGCCGCGCCGACCGAGGGTGTCATGCTGACGAGGCTTTCCATCCGCGACATTGTCCTCATCGATCGGCTCGATATCGATTTTGGCGCGGGGCTTGCCGTCCTCACCGGCGAGACCGGGGCGGGCAAGTCGATCCTGCTCGATGCCTTCGCGCTGGCGCTCGGCGCGCGCGGCGACGGCAAGCTGGTGCGCCAGAATAGCGACCAGGGTCAGGTGACCGCTGCCTTCGACCTGCCGCCCGCGCACCCGGCGCGCGCGCTCCTGGCGGCCAATGACATGGCGGCGCAGGACGAGCTGATCCTGCGCCGCGTCCAGTTCGCCGATGGCCGCACCCGCGCCTTCGTCAATGACCAGCCGGTTGGCGTGCAGGTGCTGCGCGGCCTCGGCGGCCTGCTCGTCGAGATTCACGGCCAGCACGACGAACGCGCGCTGGTCGACGCGGCCAGTCATCGCGCGCTGATCGACGCCTATGGCGGCCTCGACGCGGCCGCGACGGAAGTGGAGCGCGCCTGGCGCGCGCGCGTGGCCGGCGCGGAGGCGCTCGCGGCGCACCGTGCCAAGGTCGAGCGCGCGCGCCGCGAGGCCGACTGGTTGCGCCACGCGGTCGATGAACTCGCCATGCTGGCGCCGGCGCCGGGGGAGGAAAGCAGCCTGGCGCAGCGGCGCTCCGACATGATGCAGGCGGAAAAGGTCGCCGACGACCTGCGCGACGCGCATGCGGCGGTCAGCGGCAACGCCGCGGCGACGCCGGCGCTCGCGGCGGCGGTGCGGCGGCTCGAGCGCCGGCGCGCGCAGGCGCCCGTGCTCCTCGAGCCGGCGGTGCGCGCGCTCGACGCCGCGCTGATCGCGATCGAGGAGGCGCGCGGCCATATCGAACGCGCGCTGGTCCTCGCCGATCACGATCCGCGCGAGCTTGAGCGCATTGAAGAGCGCCTGTTCGCGCTGCGCGCGGCGGCGCGCAAGTACAACGTGCCGGTCGATGAATTGGGCGCGCTGGCGCACCGGCTTGGCGGCGAGCTTGCGCTCATCGACGCCGGCGAGGCCGAGCTTGGCGCGCTGGAAAAGGCCGCGCGCGCGGCGGAGGCGGCCTATGGCGCGGCGGCCGATGCGCTGTCGGCGGCGCGCCACGCGGCCGCGCGGCGGCTCGACCGCGCCGTCAACGCGGAGCTGGCGCCGCTCAAGCTCGATCGCGCCAGCTTTACAACGCAATTGACGAGCGAGGCGGCCCTGGCCGGCCCCACGGGCATCGATCGCGTCGAATTCTGGGTGCAAACCAATCCCGGCACGCGCCCCGGCCCGCTCATGAAGGTCGCCTCCGGCGGCGAACTGGCGCGCTTTCTCCTGGCGCTCAAGGTCGTGCTCGCCGATCGCGGCTCGGCGCCCACCCTGGTCTTCGACGAAATCGATACCGGGGTCGGTGGCGCGGTCGCCGACGCCATCGGCGTGCGGCTGGCGCGGCTGGCGCGCCGCGTGCAGGTGCTGGCCGTCACGCACGCGCCCCAGGTTGCCGCGCGCGCCGGCCGGCACTATCTCATCGCCAAGGACGCGCTCGCCAAGGGCAAGAAGGTCGCGACGCGAGTCAATGCGCTCGCCGACGGGCGCCGGCGCGAGGAGATCGCGCGCATGCTGGCGGGCGCCGAGATCACCGAGGAGGCACGCGCGGCGGCCGACCGGCTGATCAAGGCCGCGAGCTAGGGCGCGCGAGACCCGCCATGGCCGGCCGCGATGCCGCGAAAGTCGCCGTCGACGCGCTCACCCAGCGCCAGGCGGCGGCCGAGCACGCGCGCCTTGCCAACGAAATCGCCGACCATGACCGGCGCTATTACCAAGACGACGCGCCGAGCGTGACGGACGCGGACTATGACGCGCTGCGGCGACGCTACGAGGCGATCGAGGCGCGCTTTCCCGACCTGCGCACCGCGGACAGCCTGACGCGGCGTGTCGGCGCCGCGCCGGCGCCGAAATTCGCCAAGATCCGCCACGCGGTGCCGATGCTCTCGCTCGGCAACGCCTTTGCCGACGACGACGTGACCGACTTCATCGAGCGCGTGCGCCGCTTCCTGCGCCTGGCGGAAACGGAACCGCTGGCCATCGTCGCCGAACCCAAGATCGACGGCCTGTCATTGTCCTTGCGCTACGAGGGCGGCGACCTGGTGAGCGCGGCGACGCGCGGCGACGGGACGCAGGGCGAGGACGTGACCGCCAATGTGCGCGTCATCGACGACGTGCCGCGGCGGCTGCGCGGGCGCGCGCCGCCCGCCATCGTCGAGGTGCGCGGCGAGATCTACATGACGCGCAAGGATTTCGAGGATCTCAACGCGCGCCAGCAGGCGCAGGAGCGGCCGCAATTCGCCAATCCGCGCAATTCCGCCGCCGGGTCGCTGCGCCAGCTCGACGCCGCGGTGACCGCCGGGCGGCCGCTGAAATTCTTCGCCTATGCCTGGGGAGAGCTGAGCGAATTACCCGAAACGACGCAATCGGGCATGGTGGACTGGCTGGCCGGGCTTGGCTTTGCGACCAACCCGCAGACGCGGCTATGTTCCTCGGCCGAGGCGCTGTTTGCCTATCATCGCGATATCGGCGCGCGCCGCGCCACGCTCGGCTACGACATCGACGGCGTCGTCTACAAGGTGGACCGGCTCGACTGGCAGCAGCGCCTCGGATTCGTCTCGCGCAGCCCGCGCTGGGCGATCGCGCATAAATTTTCCGCCGAAAAGGCCGCGACCATCGTGCGCGACATCGAAATCCAGGTCGGGCGCACCGGCGCGCTCACCCCGGTCGCCAAGCTCGAACCGGTCACCGTCGGCGGCGTGGTGGTGCGCAACGCCACGCTGCATAATGCCGACGAGATCGCCCGGCTCGACGTGCGCGTCGGCGATACGGTGACCATCCAGCGCGCCGGCGACGTCATCCCGCAGGTGCTCGGCGTCATCGCCGAAAAGCGCCCGCCCAAGGCGGCGCCCTTCGCGTTTCCCACGCGCTGCCCCTGTCCCTTGCATACCCACGTGACGCGCGCGCGCACGGTTTCCGGCGAGGAAGGCGTGGTGATGCGCTGCACGGGCGAGTTCGCCTGCCCCTACCAGGTCATCGAGCACCTCAGGCATTTCGTCTCGCGCCGCGCCTTTGATATCGAAGGCCTCGGCGAAAAGCAGATCGCGCTTTTCTACGAGCGCGAATGGGTGCGCGAGCCGGCCGATATTTTCTCGCTCAAGGCGCGCAACGCCAAGCTCAAGCTTGAGGACGTCGAGGGTTTTGGCGAACAGTCGGTGCACAATCTCCTGGCCGCGATCGACGCGCGCCGCGATATCGCGCTTGAGCGCTTCATCCATGCGCTTGGCGTGCGCCATGTCGGGGAGACGACGGCGGCGGTTTTGGCGCGCGTCTATGGCTCGTGGGCGGCGTTTCACGACGCCTGCCTGCGCCTCGCCGAAGGCGACGCGCAGGCGCGCCAGGACATGGACGCGTTCGACCAGATCGGCGACGCCGTCATCGACGGTCTCGCCGCCTATTTCGGCGAGGCGCATAATCGCGCGCTGGTAGAGCGGCTGACCAAGGAGGTGCGGATCGCCGACGCCGAGCGGCCGCGCATGGATTCTCCCGTCGCCGGCAAGACCGTCGTATTCACCGGAACGCTCGAAGGGATGACGCGCGAGGAGGCCAAGGCGATGGCCGAGCGCCTCGGCGCCAAGGTCGCAGGTTCGGTGTCGAGGAGCACCGACTACATCGTCGCCGGCCCCGGCGCCGGCTCCAAGCTCGACAATGCGCGCAAGCTCGGCGTCACGGTGCTCGACGAGGACGGCTGGCTGCGCCTCCTGGCGCCGCGATGAGCCTCACCGCGCGCCGATCGGCGCGGTGGCCCGCGCCAGCCACGCGCGCGTCGCGTCATCGACAAGCGGCGCCAGCGCCGCGTGCACGCGGGCGTGATAGGCGTCGAGCCATGCCGTTTCCGTGGCCTCCAGCATGGCTGCATCAACCAGGCGGCGGTCGATGGGCGCGAGCGTGAGCGTCTCGAAGGCGTTGAGCGCCGTGTCGGCATCGGCGACGGCGGGGGCTTGCGTCACCAGCACGAGATTTTCGATGCGGATGCCATAGGCGCCCGGCTTGTAATAGCCGGGCTCGTTGGAGAGGATCATGCCCGCGGCCAAGGCGGTTGTGCCGCGTTTGGAAATGCTTGCCGGTCCTTCATGCACGCCGAGGTAGCTGCCGACGCCATGCCCGGTGCCGTGATCGTAGTCGAGGCCGGCCTGCCACAGCGCGGCGCGCGCGAAGCTGTCAAGCTGGGCGCCGGTCGTGCCGGCGGGAAAGACCGCGCGCGCGATGGCGATGTGGCCCTTGAGGACGCGCGTGAAGCGCTCGCGCAATTGCGCGCCGGGCGTGCCGACGATGACGGTGCGGGTGACGTCGGTGGTGCCGTCTTCGTATTGCGCGCCGGAATCGACGAGGAAGAGGTCGTCGGGCGCGATGCGCCGGTTGCTGCGCCGCGTGACGCGGTAATGGACGATGGCGCCATTGGGTCCGGCGCCGGCGATGGTGGGAAACGAAACGTCCTTGAGGCGCCCGGTCTCGCGCCGGAACGTCTCCAGCGCCGCCACCGCGTCGATCTCGGTCAATTTGCCCGCCGGCGCCTCGGCATCGAACCAGGCGAGAAAGCGCGACAAGGCGGCGCCGTCGCGCAGGTGCGCGGCGCGCGCGCCGGCGATTTCGCCGGCATTCTTCACCGCCTTCATGAGCGCGACCGGATCGGGGCCGCGCGTGAACGTTCCGCCGGCCGCGCTTACCAGGCGCGCCAATGCGTCGGCGGCGGTTGCCTGGTCGAAGCGCAGCGCGGCGCCGCGCGCCGCGCGCGCCGCGAGATCGGCCGCCAGCGCGTCGGGGGGGTGGATATCAGCGACTTTGCCGAGTTCCTCGCGAATGGCGGGCGCGAGCTTGGCGGCGTCGAGATAAAGGCCGGCGCGGCCCTCGCCCGGCACGAGGGCAAAGCCGAGCGGCAGCGGCGTATGCTTGAGATCCGATCCGCGAATATTGAAAGTCCAGGCGAGCGCGTGCGGGTCGGAAATGACGATCGCGCCGGCGCGCAGCGTGCCAAGCTCGGCGCGGATGCGCGCGAGCTTGGCATCGGCGGCTTCCCCGGCCAGGCGCGGATCGTGCAGGATGATCGCGCCCATGGCTGGCGCCGGACGCTCGCGCCAAATCGCGTCGATGGGGTTTTCCTCCACGGCGACAAGCGATGCGCCGGCCGCCGCGCACGCTTTGCCGAGCCGTTCCGCGGCGTCGATCGTGTGCAGCCAGGGGTCATAGCCAAGCTTGCCGCCGGCCGGCAGGTTGGCCTCGATCCACCGCGCCGCGCCGTTATCCTCGAGCCTTTCGAGCGCGAACAGCCCGCCATCGACTTCCTCGCCGACCTGCAAACTGTAGCGGCCGTCGATGAAGATCGCGGCGCGCGCGGCTAAAACCACGGCCATGCCGGCCGAGCCGGTGAATCCGGTGAGCCACGCCAGCCGCTCGTCGCAGGCGGCGACGTATTCGTTCTGGTGCCGGTCGGCGCGCGGGACGATGAATCCGTCAACGCCACGGCGCGCGAGTTCCACGCGCAGCGCGGCCAGGCGCGGTTTGCCCTCCGCCCGGTCGGCGCGTGCCTCGAAGGTCTGGAAGCGGGCTTCGAACATCGCGGTGATTGTAGAGCGCCTTGGCGCGCAATTGAATCGGCAAGCGGGTTATTCGGCAGGCGCGCTTGTTGTTGCCTGCCGTGTTTACCGTGCCAAGCCGGCTGGCGCATGACCGTGCGAGCGTGGCGGCGCCCGCGGCCGCCGCAACCCATCCGTGCCGCCATTGCGGGTTGGAGAAGAATAGTGCTGCGGTTATATGCAGCGCAGCAAATTATGTCCACGATTGCCGCGATCCATCATCCGGCGTGATCGCGTCCATGACTATTTGTTTATTGTTTATGCGCCTTTCGCGCAACTCCTATGCGCCGCAAGGTCTGGTAGGGACGCATCGCATCACTATGTTGCAGTGCAGAATACGTGGGATCATGCGAGCTGTCCCGGGATTTTGGGACGCAAGGAGCAACGCCGATGACAAACGCAGCCTTGTCCGTCTGTTCGGACAACGAATTTCGCGCGGCGCGCGCCAAGGAGCCGGGATTGTGGCCGCGCGTCATGAACGCCCTCTACGAGGCGCGCATGCGCCAGGCGATGCGCATCGTCAACGCGCACCGCGAGTTCATGCCGCGGGACGAACTCAAGCGCCTGGATTCCCAGTTGGCGCTGGGCAAGGAGCACAAGCTTCCGTTCGTGCGCTGATCCCCCTGGCGCACGGCAAGGCCGCCGCCCCGTACTCCTCCCTGTCGGGGCGGCGGCTCTATCTTTGGCGCAGGATGAGCGTCGACCATCCTTCACACGGCATGCGGCGATCGAGGACGAGGCCCTGCGCGCGGTAGGCGGCGCAGGCGGCATTGGCCTGCGCCGTCAATAGTCCCGACATGACCATGCGGCCGCCCGGCGCGAGCACGCGCGCGAGCGGGCGCGCCAAACGCCGGAGCGGGTCGAGCAGGATATTGGCGAAGATGAGATCGTAGGGCGCGTGCGCGCGCAGGCGCTGCGCGTTCAGCACGGCGGCGTGCACGACGTTCACATACGCGCTGACCTTGTTGTGCCTTGCGTTGGCGCGTGCCGCGCGCGCGGCGAGCAGGTCAATGTCGCTCGCGACGACCGGCCGGCGCCAGGCGCGCGCCGCCGCAATGGCGAGCACGCCCGACCCGGTGCCGAGATCGAGAATGCGCGAGAACCGCGCCCGCTTGGCGAGCGCGTCGATGGCCATGAGGCAGGCGCGCGTCGTGGCGTGGTGGCCGGTGCCGAAGGCGAGCGCCGCCTCGATCTCGATACCGTTGCGCGCCAAGGCCACGCGGGTGCGATCATGCGCGCCATGCACGATGAAGCGCCCGGCGGCGACCGGCGGAAGTGCGGCGAGGCTGGCGCCGACCCAGTCGCGCATGGCGAGCGCGCGGATCGCGAGCGTGCGCGCGAGCGGCTCGCCGAGTTCGGCGGCGACCAGCGCGCGCAGCCGCGCGGCATCGGGGCGACGGGCAAAATGCGCCTGCATGCGCCATTCGCCACTTGCCGTCTCGAATACCGCAACGGCAACGTTATCCACGGCAAAACCGGCTTCGATCACGTCGGCGATGCGCCACGCCGCTTCGCCCTGCGCCTGGAAAGTCGCGCAATATGAGGTGCTTGTTGACCTACTCGGACGACGGCGCGGCATTGTTCCCCGCAATTCCCAGCCTTAGCGGACGCCGAACGGCGGCGGCGAATGCGCGTGGGTTATTCACCCTTATCCACAAGCTTTTGCACAGCTTGGCAACAGGGTCATGGGGCGCGAGGCGCGCCGGGGGATGCCCTTGCGCGGCGGCCGGCCGTCGATGGCGGCCGGTCGTTTTGCGGCAGGTTGTTGGCGAAAAATCGCGCTATTTGAGCTGGTCGGCGACCTTGTCGATGCCTGCCTTGGCGCAGGCTTCATCGCGATGGCCGCCGGGCGCACCGGACACGCCGACACCGCCGATCGTGTCTTCGCCGACCTTGATCGGCAGCGCGCCGGCGAGTGCGATCACGCCGGGCAGGGTGGCCTGCGCCTGCGTCGCCGTCACGCGCTCGGGATCGGTCAGGCGCTTGGCGAATTCCGCCGACGGCACGCGAAACGTGCGCGACGTGTAGGCCTTGCGCCGGCTGTTCTCCACGGTATGCGGCGACGAATTGTCCCCGCGCAGCACCACGAGCAACTCGCCGTCGCGGCCGACGACACTCACCGTCACGCGGTAGCCTTGCGCCTTGCATGTGGCGCTCGCGGTCGTGGCGATGGCGAGCGCGATGTCGAGCGTGAGGTCCTTGCGCGCCAGCAACTCGCCGCGCGCGGGAAGCGCTCCGGCGGCGGCGAGCGTGCCCATGGCAAGAACGGCGGAACGGATATGCATGTGAGCCCCCTCTTGGCGTCGGATTGGCGATGAGCGCATTTTCCGGCGAAGTGGGAACCGGTTCGCCGCAGAAAATGCGACCAAGCCAAAGAAAATAGATCGCTTCCCGATTCAATTGAAACGCAAAGCGACCGAGCGGAATGGCGATCGTCGGGCATGACGATAGCCTGGTCGCCGGCGCCCTGTCTGCCCGATCGGCGGTCACATTGACGGCATCGGCAATGCGGGGATGGGGTGGCGCGGGCATTGGCTGGCGCCGTGAGGCGCCCGCGCTCAGAATTCGTTGAAGCGGCGGAAATAGGCCGCCGGCGCGCGCGGCGGATCCTCGAATTGCGGCGGCCCGCCGTCGTCGGGCAGCGCATAGATGTCGCGGCCGCGAAATTCGCGGTTGGAGAACATGCTGCCGGCATCATCGGGCGGCAACGCGGGCCCGCGACGCGCGACGGCCGGGGCGCCACGGGGCGGTATCCGTCCGGTCAGTTCGACCGTGGTCTTGAGCACGCCATGGCTTTCCACCAGCGCGAACAGTTTCGCCGCATTTTCCGGGTGCAGGCGCACGCAGCCATGCGAGGCCGGCGCGCCCAACCGTTTGACGTCGAACGATCCGTGGATGGCGTGGCCCTTGCGCGTGAAGAAGATCGAATGCGGCATGGGCGCGTCGTCCCACTCCTTGGAGAAGTGGTCGGCCTCCATGCGGAAGGTTCGAAAGCTGCCGCTCGGCGTGTCAAAGCCGGTTTTTCCCGTCGATACCGGCCAGCTCCAGATTAGGCGGCCATCGACCGCGACAGTCATTGTTTGCGTCGCCTTGTCGATCTCGATCGCCACGTCGGCCCGCGCCGGTGCCATGACGATCAGGACGGCGGCAATCGTCGCCGGCGGTATCCAATTGCGGATTGGCATGAGGTCGACCTGCCGAATTGCCGAAACGTCGGCGCCAGCGCGCCCGGCCCATTGCTACGACGCGTTTGTGGCAACTTTGTTCCCGCCACGTCGGTTTAGCGCGGCGGCGTGGCGACCCCGACCTATAACGGTTCGTTAACCATGATTGCCGCAACCTTAACCCATATTTTCATCCGGGGAACGAGGCCATGAACATCATCACGCTGGCATCGCGCAAGGGTGGCGCCGGCAAAAGCACCCTGACCGCGCATCTGGCCGCACAATCCTGCGTGACGGGTGAGCGCGCGCTGGTCATCGACGCCGACCCGCAGGGCTCCCTCACGCTGTGGCATTCGCTGCGCTCGGGCGGCGAGCCACGGCTCTTCAGCGCGGCGCGCGGGATCGAGGCCCCACTCGCGCATGCGATGATGGAGGGATATGACTGGGTTTTCATCGATACCGCACCCAGCATGTGGGTGGTCGTCACCGAGGCGATCCGCGCCGCCACGCTGGTGCTCATTCCGGCGAGGCCCGGCCTGTTCGATCTCAACGCGGTGCGCGAAACCGTCAACGTCGCGCGTGAACGCAATCGGCCCTATGCGGTCGTGCTCAACGCGGCGCCGGTCAAGCGCGACGATCGCGAGGCGCCGGTCGTCGCCCAATCGCGCGGCTTTCTCGACAAGCTCGGCGTTCCCGTCTGGTCGGGCCAGATCAGCCAGCGCGCCGGCTTCGCGCTGTCGCTCGGCGCCGGCCTTTCAGCCGCCGAGGCGGACGTTCGGTCCCTGGCGGCGGACGAAATCGGTCGCCTGTGGAACGCGGTGCGGCGCTCGGTCGAGGCGATCAACGCGGCCAATGCCGCCGCGCGGGCCAATAGCGAATCGGCGAGGGCCGATACGCCAAGCGAAACCGGCCGCCCGCGCGCGGCCTAGCGCATTTTCCGGCGAAGTGGGAACCGCTTTTCGCGAAAGATCGTGCGCAAGAAAACCTGCGCCGATCGAGTTGCAACGGATCGGACGTCAAGCATGAAGGGCGCGCAGCCGCTCATGCGCGAACCGCAAGGTCCGCGCATGAACGCGCCGCGCTTGGTTGGGGGTCAGCCGCGTCCCAGCACGGCGACGGTCACCGGCGCGAGACCGGAGAATCCCAGCTGCCGCGCGGCGGCGGGGGTGAGGTCGATGATGCGGCCGCGAATGAACGGCCCGCGATCGTTGATGCGCACGATCACCGAGCGCTGGTTCCTGCGGTTGGTGACGCGCACCAGCGTGCCGAATGGCAGGCTGCGATGCGCCGCGGTGAGGCGGGAGGGGTGCGCTTGCTCGCCATTGGCGGTGCGCCCGCCAGAATAAACGGATGCTATTCCCGATTGTCCGGCGTCGGCCGGTGTCAAAAATGCCAAGACGGATAGAGTAATTAAATTTACAGCGTATAGGCGCCTGTAGTTCTTAGCCATTTATGTTCCTTTTTGACGTTACGCTATCAACAGTCATCGTGATTAGACTGCGGATAAACGCTCTTTCATTCGAACAAAATGGCCATTGTGCGTCGCAACATGGATGATAATACGAACAATTGCCGCGCAAACGCGGCCATTATCGAGCGAACGGGGACATTTTCCGGCATGTCCGGCTGCTGGCCGGCATGGCGCGGCGGGCCGATTGGGCAATCGTCGCGATGCCATCGGGCGGATCGGGCCGGCGCGGCTTATCGCTGAAATGGGCGAGGTGGCGCCGTCACGCGCGCGCGACGAAACTGTCCACGACGCGTTTCTCGCCCGCCCGGTCGAACTGAATGGTGAGCTTGTTGCCGTCGACCGCGGTCACGTTGCCGTTGCCGAATTTCTGGTGGAAGACGCGGTCGCCCGCGGAAAATGCCGACGGGCCGGTCGATTTGGCGACGAGTTCGCCGTCGATGGTCAACGCCGCGCGACGCAGGCCATCGCGCGCGAATGGCGCCGACGCGCCGGCCGGCACCGTCAATCGCGCTGGCCGCGCGATGCGCGCGGCTTCGGCGTCCTCGGGGTCATCGGTCGCATTGGAAAAGGCGCCGCGCCCATGTTGCTGGGCGCGCCGCCAACCCGGCGTGCCGTAATTGGAGGCAAACCCGTCCATGCGCTCGAATCGCCCCGGACGCGCGCCGAGGCCGCCGAATTCGCCGCGCGTTGCGCCGACGTCGATCGCCTCGGGCGGAAGCTCGTCGATGAATCGCGACGGCAGCGCGGAGGTCCACGAGCCATGCATGCGCCGGTTGGCGACGAAGTAGATTTTCGCGCGCCGGCGCGCGCGCGTGATGCCGACATGGGCGAGGCGGCGCTCCTCCTCGAGCCCGGCGCGGCCGGAATCGTCGAGCGAGCGCTGGTGCGGCAGCAGGCCCTCCTCCCAGCCGGGCAGGAACACGGTGTCGAATTCCAGCCCCTTGGCCGCGTGCAGAGTCATGATCGAAACCGCCTGCGCGTCGGCGCCGCCGTCGGTATCCATGACCAGAGAGACGTGTTCGAGGAAGCCTTGCAGGTTCTCGAACTCCTCCATCGAGCGCACGAATTCCTTGAGGTTGTCGAGCCGGCCGGCGGCGTCGGCGGAGCGGTCGTTGCGCCACATGTCGATATAGCCGGATTCCTCGAGCACGATCTCGGCAAGCTCGGCATGCGCCGTCGTTTCCCCGCGCGCCCGCCAGCGCGCGAACGCCGCCACCACTTCGCGCAGCGCCGCGCGCGGCCGCGGCTTGAGCGCGTCGGTCTCGACAACGGCGCGCGTCGCCTGCATCAGCGACACGCCATGCGCGCGCGCGTGCGCATTGAGCGCCTTGAGCGTGGCGTCGCCCAAGCCGCGCTTGGGCACGTTGACGATGCGCTCGAAGGCGAGGTCGTCGGCGGGCTGGTTGACCAGCCGCAGATAGGCGAGTGCGTCGCGGATTTCCGCGCGCTCATAGAAGCGCGGGCCGCCGATGACGCGATAATTGAGCCCGAGCGTGACGAATCGGTCCTCGAACTCGCGCATCTGAAACGAGGCGCGCACCAGGATCGCCATTTCATCGAGATCGTGCCCGTCGCGTTGCAACTGCTCGATCTCCTCGCCGATCGCGCGCGCCTCTTCCTCCGAGTCCCAGGCGGAGGTGACGGCCACCTTCTCGCCGTCCTCGCCCTGCGTGCGCAGGGTCTTGCCGAGCCGTCCCTGGTTATGCGCGATCAGGCGCGAGGCCGCGGCGAGGATATGCCCGGTCGAGCGATAATTGCGCTCGAGGCGGACCACCTGGGCGCCGGGAAAATCATGCTCGAAGCGCAGGATGTTGTCGACATCGGCGCCACGCCAGCCATAGATCGACTGGTCGTCATCGCCGACGCAGCAGATGTTGCGCGGCGCGTCGCCGGCGTCGCCGCCGCGTTGCGCAAGGAGGCGCAGCCACAGGTACTGCGCGGTGTTGGTGTCCTGGTATTCGTCCACCAGCATGAAACGCAAGCGCGCCTGGTACTGCAGCGCGATCGCGGGATGCTCGCGCAAGAGTCGGATGTTCTCCAGGAGCAGGTCGCCGAAATCCGCCGCGTTGAGGATTTTCAGGCGCTCCTGATAGGCCTTGTAGAGCGCGACGCCGCGCCCGGCGAACGCCGCGCCTTCGCCCGCGGGCACCTGCGCGACGGTGAGCCCACGGTTCTTCCAATTGTCGATCTGGCCGGCGAGGACGCGCGCGGGCCAGCGCTTCTCGTCGATATTCTCCGCCGCGAGCTGCTGCTTGATGAGCCGGATCTGGTCGTCGACGTCGAGAATGGTGAAATCCGGCTTGAGCCCGACAAGCTCGGCATGCCGGCGCAGGATCTTCGCGCCGACCGCGTGAAACGTGCCGAGCCACGGCATGCCCTCGATGATCTGGCCGACCATCTCGCCGACGCGGTTCTTCATTTCGCGCGCCGCCTTGTTGGTGAAGGTGACCGCCAGGATCTCGCCTGGGCGCGCGCGCCCGAGGCTGAGCAGATGCGCGATGCGGGTGGTGAGCACCCGCGTCTTGCCGGTTCCCGCGCCGGCGAGAACAAGCACCGGCCCGTCGAGCGCTTCCACCGCCTGGCGCTGTTCGGCGTTGAGTCCGGCCAAATAGGGCGCGCCCGCCGCCATTCGCGCGCGCGCCGATATCGATCCCGCTTGCGCCGCCGGCGGCGCCGGCGGCTGGCGTTGAATTGGATTGGTCATGCTATCCGCGGCCTGCTGCCTTGCGAGCGGTCGGGTTTTGCGGTCGCTTTGTCGATCGCGGCGAATCCTGCGCCTAAAATGGCATCTCGACAGGCAAAAGGGGAGGGGAATGACGCGGGAGCGTGTTCCCAAGCGTGGAAACCGATTTTTCGATAAGATCTTGCCCGCATAACAGGCTAGAGCATTTTCCGGCGACGTCGGAACCGGTTCGCCGCGGAATATGCGACAGGGCGAAAGAATATCGAGCGTTTTTCAATCCTCGCGCAACGGAACGCCCGCTCGCGCCGCCGCGTGGCGTGCATTTTGTCGCGGATGGCACGCGCCGTCGGGGCGCCTAAAGCCTGCCGGCAAAGGCGTCGGCGATGAACGCATCGAGCATGCGGTAGGTCTGCTGCGCGGCGCCGGCATGGAACTGCGCCACTCCCGGCATCATCGTCTCCTCCTCGCTGAAGGAATGCACGCGGCCGCCGAAATCGAGCATCTGCCAATTGGCGCCGGCGGCCTCTAACTCGGCTTCGAGCGCGTCACGGTCGGCCTTCGGCGCCACCGGGTCACGCGAGCCGTGAATGACGAAGATCGCAGCTTTGACGCCGCCCTTCCTGGCCGGGAGCGTGGTGGCGAGATCGCCATGCAGGCAGACCACGGCGGCGATGTCGGCGCCGTCGCGGGCCAGTTCCAGCACGTTGCCGCCGCCAAAGCAGAAGCCGACGGCGGCCTTGCGCGCGGCGTCGCCGATGCCGCGCTTGCCGGCCTCGGCCACCAGCGTCTCGAGCGCGGCG
>JACQAE010000146.1 GCA_016195095.1 Pseudomonadota bacterium | reverse complement strand
GGTGCTCGATATCATTGTGTTCGTGGCGCTTGGATTGCTCCTCACGCAAATGACCGATAACTGGCGCGGACAGCCAAACAAAATCACCGCAATAGCGATCGGCGGCGTCGTTGCCGGTGCTCTGATTATCGCCGGATTTTATATCCGTGGAGTCATTTAGAAGCGCTCGATAGATACGATTGGCATCGTGCGAGCGACGGGCCTATCCGATCGAAACGAACCTGGGCATTACGGTGATCGAAAGCGCGCGCCCACTCAGCATTTCCGCGCGCGATCACATTCCCATCGTCAGGGAAGACGACGCCGGCTTCATGGAGTGGAAGATCGATTGACCGAACCGGC
Organism: Pseudomonadota bacterium; assembly: GCA_016195095.1. Taxonomy (GTDB): domain Bacteria; phylum Pseudomonadota; class Alphaproteobacteria; order Rhizobiales; family Xanthobacteraceae; genus JACQAE01. Next base: position 4,104 of record JACQAE010000146.1, on the reverse strand, counting down.
AAAAGTTACGGCTGCACACCGAGCTCCAGCAGCGCATTCGCCGCTTGCTGACGGCGGACATCGCCCGGCTTGAGCCGGATGACCGCGCGGTAGTCGAGGATGGCGTCATAGGTGCGCGCAAGCGCGCGCATGATCGCGGCGCGCGCGAGATAATTGGCCGGGTCGCGTTCGTCGAGCGCCACCGCCTGTTCGGCGTCGCGCAGCGCCGCAGTATTATCGCCCTTGGCGAGCAGCGCTTGCGCGCGGCGCATATGGGCGACATCCGATTTCGGATTGACGCCGATGACCGCGGAAAAATCGGCGATGGCGCCGTCATAGTCCTCGCGCTCGCTCAACAGGATACCGCGATTGACCAGCGCGAAGACCTGCTTGGGCTCAATCTTGATGGCCTGGGTGAAATCGGCAAGCGCGCGCTCGGCATTGCCCTTCTTTTTCCAAACGAGGCCGCGGATGTTATAGGCGCGCGCGTTTTTCACGTCGGTGCCGATAGCCTTGTCAAGATCGACGAGCGCGCGATCGCCATCGCCGCGGCTGTCATAGATGTCGGCGCGATTGACCAACGCGTGCACGTAATCCGGCTTGAGCTTGATCGCTTCGTCGAAATCGGCGAGGGCACGGTCGCCGTCGCCCTTTTCATACCAAATCTTGCCGCGATTATTGTAAGGCGGCGCATGGCGGGGATCGGCGCGGATCGCCTCGTCATAGTCCGCAAGCGCGCGATCGACGTCGTCGCTCGCGCGGTAGGAAATCGCGCGGTTGTAGAAGAGGACCGACAGCTCCCGCGCCTTGAATTTCTTGGAATCGATGGCATTGGTGCAAGCTTCAATGGCCGCGGCCGCGGCCGCCTCCTCGTCCTTGCACGTGTCCCAGTCGTCGGCATGCGCCGGCCGGCCAATAATCGCGGCGCAGCTCACGAAAAAAAACATGACAGTCAGCAGGCGGCGGTATTTCATTGCGATGCCTCGTTCAAAATGCCTCGTTATCGCCGCCGCGACGCAATACTGCTCGCGGCGCCAGCCAATCGTGCCGCCGCTTGGAGCGCGTCGGGGACCGCCCTTTGTCGCACTTTCTGCGGCAAAAACGTGTCCGCCGGGCAGTGACATGCCGACCGTCGAATCAATACGATAATCGGGTCGGCTTGGCAGCGCAAAATATTGTGCCGCATGTGAAATTCCGGCGCCGCCGACGCCGTCAACGTGCCGCCGGTGCCCCACTTGCCAGGTTGACCGGGCCGGCCTTCGTCAGCACCGTCACATCCTTGACGAAGGCGTTGAGCACGAAGGCGAAGGTCACGTCGTACACCAGCGCCGCCCCGGAGGCCGCGGTCACCCGCGCCGATCCGACGTCGCGGCTCGTCGCGATATCGGCGCCATCAAGCGCGGAGGCCTGCCCCGCGCGCCAGGTAAAGATGACGCCGCCGTGCTCGAGGCGGCCGCGCTCGGCAAGCAGCGCCAGCGCCACCGCGACCGGCCCCGCCGGCGTGCGCGCCACCACCACCCTGGCCATCGCCGGCACGCCGCGTGGCAGTTCGCCGCTGAACAATTCATAGGGCGACGCGCGCCCGTCGTAACCGACATAAGGATTCTTGCCATAGGCGCGCAGCTGGGGATTGGCCGGCGTCAACACCAAGCCGGACGGCCACGCGCCGGCGAATTCGCCATAGGCCATCAGCCGCGAGGGCAGCATGCGCAGCGTCGTCCCGGCATATTTTCCGACGATGGCCTCGCCGGAGAACTGCTGCCACCAGCTCTCCGTCTGGCGATCCCACATAACGAGGTCGGACTTGCGCAACAGGCCCGTGGTGCCGAAATCGAGCACGCGTCCTTCGACGCGGCGGTCGAAGACGATCCCGGCGTTGCAGAGCGGGCAATAGGTCACCGCCACGGGCAGGTCCGCGACGGTATCATTGACAATCTCGTGCCAGGTGAGGACGCGCAGCGGATAGGCGCGCGCGTTGGCGTCAAGCGGATAGACCAGCACCGGATCGCGCTCGGCAAGGTCGGTGACTTCGCGCGCCGGACGAAACATTGGCCGATCGATCGGCGGGATGCCGTCGCGCGGCGGGCCGCCGGACAGGATCTCGGTGAGCGGGACGCGCGTTTGCGAGAAATCCGTTTTCCAGCCAAGCGCGCGCCAGCGTGCGGGGTCGGCGGCAAGCGATGTCGCCGCCAAAGCCAGAACCAGCGCGCCGATCGGCAATGCCCGTTGCATGCGTACAGAATGCGCAATGGCGGCGGCGCGGGCTATTCATAAAGGCGTGAACGGGCAAGCGCGCGCATGCAAACGGCGGCGGCACGCCCGTATGCGTCGCCCAACCATGCGCATGTGTGGCAATTTGCCCATGTGCAAGGCGCGGCGATCGATGCCCGCGCGTGGCGTTCCCCGACAGCGCCAGCTTATTCAGCCGGCAATTTCGGCGCCCATAGGCGCACGACCACCACCGCCATCAGCGCCAGCATCGCCGCGGCGAGCGCGACCACCGCCGGCCAACCCCCCGCCTGCCAGGCGAGACCGGGGACGAATGCGCCAACGCTGCCCCCGGCATAGAACGACGTGACGTAGAGGCCCACGGCCGACGAGCGCCCGTTCTGCGCGGTCTGCGTGACGTATCCGGTTGAAATTGCCTGGCACAGCATGCCGCAGCCCGCGCACAGCGTCAGGCCGCAAATGATTACCCAAACCGGCGCCGCGAGCGTCAGCAAGACGCCGGCAATCCAAACGCCGATGATGACGAGGACGAGCGCGCGGCGGCCGAAACGGTGCACGGCCCGTCCGGTCAATGGCGCGGTCAGCGTGCCGATGAGGTAGGTGATAAAGATCGCGCCGAGCAGCGTCGAAGAAAAATTGTATGGCGGCGCGGCAAGGTGAAAGCCGACATAGGTGAAGACCGCGATGAAATTGAACAATACGCCGAACCCGACGGCAAAGGTCGCGAGCAGGCGGCGATCGCGCAGGTGGCGCAGCATCTGCCGCAGCGACGCCGCGATCCCCCGCGAGCGCACGAAATTGCGCTCCCGCGGCAGCAGCAGCATGACCATGACCGCGCCGGCAAGCGACAGCGCCGCCAGCACCAGGAATGCGCCGCGCCATCCGATCAGGTCGGTGAGCAAGCCGGGAATGAAGCGCCCGCCGAAGCCGCCGAGGCTAGCGCCGGAGACGTAAAGGCCGGCGACGCCGGCGACTTCGGCCGCCGGCCATTCGTCGCCGATATAGGCAACGATGACCGCAAAAATCGGTGGCAGCATCAGGCCCTGAACGAAACGCCATAGGATGATCGTCTCGACGCCCGAGGCGAGCGCAATCAGCACGGTGGGGACGGCGACCGCGACCATCGCGGCGGTGATCAGCCGCTTGCGCCCGAGCACATCGGCTACGGCACCGGTAAACGGCGCCGTCAGCGCGATGGCCAGCGTGCTGGCGGTCATAATGGTGGAAATCTCCACCGCGCCGACCGCGAACTCGCGCGCCAGCGCCGGCAACAGCGCCTGCGGCGAGTAGAGATTGAGGAAGGCGCAAAAGCCGGCAATGGCGATGGCCAAGCGTCGATAATCCAATGGCATGGCGCACATCATATACGCGCCCGCGCGCGCCGAGGTTAAATCGTCAGCGCCGCCCGCGCGCGCGCGAGCGTGTCGGACTGCGACCCGGACGCGTCGATGTGCGCCCAATCAAGTGCGCCGATGTCATAGGCCTCCTGGGCGCGCGCGACGGATTCGTCGGCATCGGACGCGTCCCCACTGCGCGTGCCGACGCGCGCGATGCGGGTGGCGAGATCCGCCGTGAGGAACAGTCCATGAAATGCGACGCCGTGTTCCGCGGCGACGGCGGCGGCGGCACCGCGTTCGTGCGGCCGGGAAAATACGGCATCGATGGTCGCGGAGTGGCCGGCGCGCAGGATGCGCGCGGCCTTGCGCGCAAGATCGGTATAGATCGCCGTGGAAATCGCCGGTGCGTAGGCGTCGGCCGGCAGCCGCTCCGTCTCGTGCACGCCGAAATGCGCCTTGCGCTCGACATCGGCGCGCAGCAACACCGCGCCCGGCGCCGGGGCGATTTCCGGCGCCAGATCGCGCGCTAGCGCCGATTTTCCGGTGCCCGATAGCCCGC
>JACQAE010000145.1 GCA_016195095.1 Pseudomonadota bacterium | reverse complement strand
GCGCGCGCGGTGGCGCTCGCCATGCCGTTGATCGAGCGCGCGGCGCGCGTCACGCTGCTCACGGTCGAGGGCGGCGTGGAATCGCCCGGGCCACCGGCAACGGAGGCGCTGCGCGGGCTGCGCCGCGGCGGCGTCGATGCCGAGCTGCTCAGCGTCGGACTGGATGGCGCGTCGACCGGGGAGGTCATCCTCGCCACCGCGACGCGGCTCGGCTGCGACCTTCTCGTCAAGGGTGCCTATACGCAAAGCCGGCTGCGGCAAATGATTTTCGGCGGCGTCACCCGGCACATCCTCTCGCATGCCAATTTGCCGGTACTGATGGCGCATTGAGGATTTTCGCCCGTGCGTCGGCGCCGAAAGGCGTCACGCTGCGGCGCTATCCGCCCGACAGGCCGCGTGGCGTGAAACTCAAGTCGAGGACGCGCCATTCCTTGTACTCGGCGACGGGAAGAAAATTATACGGCTGGCATTCCTGTAGCGCGCGTATCGCGCTCTGCATGATCGCGGGCCCGGCGATCGAGGCCGGTCCCTGGATGAGCACCGGCGCGCCATTGATCTCGCCATTGCGCTTGAGCGCGACGCGAATGATGACCTGCGCGCGCAGCGCCGCCGCAACCCCCGCCGGCGCCACCCAGCATTTTTGGACATGCGCGCGCAATGCCGCGACCGTATCGCGCGATATCTTGGCGCCGATTTCCGCCGGCGAGGCGCCGTCAAAGCCGGTCGAGGGCAGCGTCGGCGGCGACCCCAGGATGCCGGAGAGCCAGTCATTGGGCGCGGCCGTCGCCTCGGGCGCCGGCGGCGGCTCGGCGGGCTTTTGCGCGAGCGCCGCTTGTTTCCGATCCGTGCGGGGGTCGGGTTTTTTTTCCACGGGCACTTGCGCCTGTCGTGGTTCTTTTTCCGGCTGCGGCGTTGTGTCCTTTGGCAATTGCGTGGACGACTTGTCAGTCGGCGCGGTTTCGCTCGACGGTTCCGGCGCCTTCGACGAACTTGTTGGCAGCTCCGGTGCCGTCGGCGATCCCGTTGGCAGCTCCGGCGCCTTCGACGAACTTGTTGGCAGCTCCGGCGCCGTCGGCGACCCCGTTGGCAGTTCCGGCGCCTTCGGCGCCTGGGCCTCGGGGACGAGATCGACGTTCATCGCCTGCGCCGATTGCGTGTTAAAGGGCTTGGCGCTTCCCCAAAGGTCGAGCGCCCACAGCATGACCGCGGCGTGCACGCATAGCGAGGCGACAATCGAGAACGTCATGGCGCGCCTTGGCGCGTTGCGGGATCAGATATCGTTGGCGGCATTATAGCATTCCGGATTTGGCGGCCGGTACGGGCAAGGCGCTAGAATCCAACGGCCGTCCCATGGAGGTCATAGGCGTCGGCGCGCTCGATCTTTACCGTCGCGATTTCGCCGATACGCAACGGCCGCCGGCTCGCGACATGCACGGTTCCGTCGATTTCAGGGGCGTCGGCCTGGCTGCGCCCGCGCGCAGCGCGTCCGACCGCGTCGATGATGACCTTTTGGCGGGTGCCGACCTTCCGCTTGAGGAGACGCGTCGAAATCGCCTGTTGGCGCTGCATGAAACGCCGCCGGCGCTCCTCCTTCAGCGCGTCGGGAACGGGCGCGCCAAGAGCATTGGCGGCGGCGCCGGCCACGGGCTCGTAGGTGAAGCAGCCGACCCGGTCGAGCGCGGCTTGGTCGAGCCAGTCGAGGAGAAAGTCGAATTCCGCGTCGGTTTCGCCTGGAAATCCCACGATAAAGGTCGAGCGGATGGTGATATCGGGACATATCTCGCGCCAGCGACGGATGCGCGCCAGCGTCTTTTCCTGCGCCGCCGGCCGGCGCATGCGCCGCAGAACCTCGGGGCTTGCGTGCTGGAAGGGAACGTCGAGATAGGGCAGCACCAGGCCCTGCGCCATGAGCGGAATGAGATCGTCGACATGCGGGTAGGGGTAGACGTAGTGCAGCCGCACCCACGCACCCATCTTCCCGAGTTCGCGCGCGAGATCGGTGAGCCGCGCGGCCACGGTCTCGTCCCCGTAGCGGCTCGCGGCGTGTTTGATGTCGACGCCATAGGCGGACGTATCTTGGGAAATGACCAGGAGTTCGCGCACCCCCGCCGCGACCAGTTGCTCAGCCTCGCGCAGCACGTCGGCGACCGGCCGCGAGACCAGCCTGCCGCGCAGGCTTGGGATGATGCAGAACGTGCAGCGGTTGTTGCAACCCTCTGAAATCTTGAGATAAGCATAGTGTCGCGGTGTCAGCTTGATGCCCTGGGGTGGTACCAGGTCAAGGAATGGGTCGTGGCGCGGCGGCAGCGCGCGGTGTACCGCGTCGAGCACGCTTTCATATTGCTGCGGGCCGGTAATGGCGAGGACCTGCGGAAATCGGGCGGTGATCTTTTCCGGCTCCGCGCCCATGCAGCCAGTGACGATGACGCGGCCGTTCTCGGCCAGGGCGTCGCCGATGGCGGCAAGCGATTCCTGCTGCGCGCTGTCGAGAAAGCCGCAGGTATTGACGATGACCAGGTCGGCGCCCTGGTGGCGGCGGGCGAGTTCATAGCCCTCCGCGCGCAGCCGCGTGATGATGCGCTCGGAATCGACCAGCGCCTTGGGACAGCCAAGCGAGACGAAGCTCACCTTGGGCGCCTCGGCGTCGGGCGCGCGCGGCGGCGTGTCGGGCCTTGGGGCAATCATCGTGCGGCTCATGTCCGTCGTCACCGGGAATGGAGGCGCGGCGGCGCTTTATAGGGCGCCTTCGGGCGGCGAACAATCAGCCAGGCGCCGTGCTTGCCGAATTCTCGCGCCAGCGCATCAAGGCGCCGGCAATGTCGCCGAACGCCGGGCGCTCGAGCGCCGCGAACGGCAGCGGGCGGATGATGTCGATGGCGGCAAGGCCGAGGCGGGCGGTGAGAAGGCCGTTCAGAACGCCCTCGCCAAGCCGCGCCGACAGCTTGGCCGACAATCCATGCCCAATCACCTGCTGCACCAAGCCCTCGCCGATGGCCATGCCGCCGGTGAAGGCGAGATGCGCCAGGACCTGGCGCATCAGGCGCATCTGGCCGAGCATTCCCGGCCGCCCGCCGTAAAGCTCCGCCAGCCGGCGCATCAGGCGCAGCGCGTTGGCGAAGACGAACGCCATGTCGAGGAGCGCACGCGGGCTCACGGCGGTAACAATGGAAACGCGGCGCGCGGCGGTGGCGACCAGGCGGCGCGCCTGCGCGTCGAGCGGCGCCATCAACTCGCGCTCGGCGAGCCGCACTAGGTCGGCGCCGTCGATAATGTCGTCGAGATGGCCCTCGATGCGCGCGCGCGCCCGCGCCAGCTGCGGCGCCGGCCGCGTCAGCGCCAGGATATCGCGTACCAGCGCCAGACCCTGCGCGCGGTCGTCATTGGTCAAGACCGCGATGGCGCGCGAACGCAAGCGCTCGAGCGTGCGCAGGCGCAGGATGGCGAGGACCTCGCGCGCCAGGAGGACGCCGAGCGCGAGGCCGGCGATGGCGGCGAGCGTCAGGCCGAGGGCGCCAAGCCATGGCGCGCGCGCGAACAGGTCCTCGATGGCGCGCGTGGCGGCAAGGCTCGCGGCCAACAGGACGAGGCCGCCGAGCGCCGACCAGAACACGCCGCCCCAGGCGATGCCGCGCAGTCGCGGCAAGGTGGGCGCAACAAGCGCCGCCTCGCGCTGCGCCAGCGGGTCGGGATCGGGCGCCGGCATGACGACGATCGAACCGGCGCCCGTCGGCGTCGGCGCGGCGGCGGAGGCGACCACGATTTCAGGATCGTCGAGGGCAAAGGACGCGGGCTGGCGGCGGCGTTGCGTGGCAGTCATGCCAGGCGGTCTCCGATGAGGAATTCAAGCGCGCGGTCTAGCCTTATATGGGGAAGCGGACGTGATTTCGCAGTGCCAATATCGCTCGGTGGCGGCCGGAAGCGCAGGAACCGATAATCGGCGCGCGAACCGGCGCCATCCGGCGCGCCCGCGCCGGTCATCTGGCCGTGAAATGCCGCGTCGCCGCCGTAAAGGAGCGCCGCCGGATCGGCCGGCAGGTCGCCGGGAAATACCGCAACGTCGCGTTGGCCGTCAAAGACCTCGCCGCCGGCGCCTTCGCCGGCGAGCGGGGTGCCCATGATGCATGGCAGTACCTCGCCGCCGCGTTGCACCATGGCCTCGCGGGTCGCGCGCACCGCCGCGAGCGCGATGACCTCGACTGACGCGCCTGCCATTTTCGCGCGCGCTGCCGCGCGCGCCGTCATGGCGCGCAGCACCGCCTCCAGCCGGTCATGGCTGCTGTGATGCAGGTGATCGGCCTTGGTGGCGGCGAACAGGATGCGCTCGGCGCGCGGCCACAAAAGGGCGCTGACAAGGCCGCGCCGTCCGGCGCGAAAGCAATCGAGAATTGACGCCAGCGCCAGCTCCAGGTCATGCAGCGCGCCGGGGCCGGCATTGAGCGCGGTGAGCACGTCGACAAGCACGATCTGGCGGTCGAGGCGCGAGAAGTGATCGCGGAAGAACGGCCGCACCACCACGTCGCGGTAGGCGTCGTAGCGCCGCCGCATCATCATCCACAGCGAATTGGCGGGCGGCGGCGCCTCGCGTGCGTCCGCCGGCAGGGC
>JACQAE010000127.1 GCA_016195095.1 Pseudomonadota bacterium | reverse complement strand
TGGCGACGTGTTCGTGGCCTATGCGCCCGGCTCCGCCGACGTCATGATGATCCTGGCGCTGGCGCTGAGGCTCGATCCGGTGTTTGTTGGGGCGCACCATCTCGCACGGGTTTTCGCGGTATCGCTGTTCATGCCGCTGGCGCTGCGTCTCGCGCGCCACCCGACCACGCCAAGATCGGAAACGCCGCCGCCGGGTCCGGGCGAAGAGAGCCGCTGACGCAGGCGCTATTCCGCCGCGCGCGCGCGCTGGCGCAGCGCGAGGCCGAGCCGCTCCCAGACATCGACCAGCGCCTCGGCCAAATGGTCGATAAGCGCATCCTCGTGAAACGGCGACGGCGTGATGCGCAGCCGCTCCGTGCCCTTGGGCACGGTCGGATAGTTGATCGGCTGAATATAGATGCCGTGCTCGTCGAGCAGCATGTCGCAGGCGGCCTTGCACTTCTGCGGGTCGCCGACGAAGACCGGGACGATATGCGTCTCGCTGGTCATGACCGGGAGCCCCGCCGCCAACAGCACCGCCTTCACGCGCGCGGCGCGATCTTGGTGGCGGGCGCGCTCGAAGCTTGACGCCTTGAGATGGCGGATCGCCGCGGTGGCGGCGGCGCAAATCGCCGGCGGCAGCGCGGTGGTGAAAATGAAGCCCGCGGCGTAGGAGCGAACCGCATCGACGAGCACGGCCTTGCCCGCGATATAGCCGCCGAGGCAGCCGAACGCCTTGGCCAGCGTTCCCTCGATCACGTCGACGCGCGCCATCACCCCGTCGCGCTCGCAAATGCCGCCGCCGCGCGGGCCGTACATGCCGACGGCATGCACCTCGTCGCAATAGGTCATGGCACCGTAACGCTCGGCCAGTTCGCAAAAGCGCGCGACCGGCGCGATATCGCCGTCCATCGAGTAAAGACTTTCGAAGGCGATGATTTTTGGCCGCTCGCCCGCGTCGCGCAGCAGCGCTTCGAGGTGGTCGGCGTCGTTGTGGCGGAAAATCCGTTTCTCGGTGCCCGCCTGGCGAATGCCCTCGATCATGGAATTGTGGTTCCAGGCGTCGGACAGGATCAGGCAGTCCGGCAACAGCCGCGCCAGCGTGGAAATCCCCGTCTGGTTGGAGACATAGCCCGACGTGAACACGAGCGCCGCCTGCTTGCGATGCAAATCGGCGAGTTCGTGTTCGAGTTCGACCAGCGGATGATTGGTTCCGGCGATATTGCGCGTGCCGCCGGCGCCGGCGCCCATGCGCGTTGCCGTCTCGACCATGGCGCCGATGACCTTGGGGTGCTGGCCCATGCCGAGATAGTCATTGGAACACCACATGACGACGTCGCGCGGCCCGCCCGGGGCGTGCCATATGGCGCGCGGAAAACGCCCCGCCAGGCGCTCGATGTCGGCGAATACGCGATAGCGGCGCTCGTCATGCAAGCGGTTAATCGCGTTACTGAAAAAGACGTCGTAATCCATGCCGGCCGTCCCGCTTTCGCACACCTGACCGCGATTATCTAGAGGAGTTCCAGATTGTTTGTCGAGCAATAATCGCGTGAGGTTCAGCGCGCCTTGACCGGGCGCAATTGGCGCAATAACACCGCCAACGGCCAATCCTTCCCCGCCGCCGCGCATCTGGCGCGGCGTGCCCGGCGCCTAGACCACAACCAGCTCGAGCGGGAACTTATCGACGCACTCGCGCCCGGTCGCGGTCACGATGAACGTGTGGCCAAGGAAGATGCCGAAAAGTCCATCCGCCGTGATCGGATTGGGCTCCGCCATGATGACCATGCCGGCCCGCAACGTGCGATCGAACTCGGTGCCGGTCACATGTTCGGCGCTGACATGCGGCGTGTCGGTGACAAGGTCGATGCCATGGCACTGGGTCGGGCGCGATTGCAGGCCCCGCTCGCGAAAGAACCCGCTCGCCTTGCGCATGTTTTCCGTTGGTTTGCCGGGGGCGATTTCCGCGACAATGCGGTGATAGCCGGGGAGCGCGATATCCTCCCAGAACCGCCGCACCATGTCGGTCGGGGCCCCGAGACATACCGGCGAGCCGACCTGCGCGGTATAGCCGCGATAACCCGCAGCCAGCTCCATATTGATGATGTCGCCCTGGCGCAGCACGCGGTGCGAGGGGCGGGGATTACCGAACACCATCGCGGGATCGGCCATCGGCGTCGAGCCGATGATGAGAAAATCGATGTCGCCGCCGCCGTCGAGAATGGCGGCGCCGGCGGCGGCGCGCAACTCGTATTCCTTGACGCCGGGCCGCGCGCGCGCGATCAGCGCTTGCATCGCGTCGCGGCAAAGGTCTCCCGCCTTGCGCACGCAGGCGAGTTCCTCCTCGCTATGGATCACCACGAGGTCGTGCAGGAAGCCTTCGGTGAACACCAGCTCGGCCAGCGGCAGCGCCTGGCGCAGCACATTGTACTGGTTGACCGGCATATAGTCCTTGTGACGCGGGTCGATTTCCATGAGCCCGATGCGGCCGTGCTCGAGCCCGAGCTCGCGCAGGCGCTCAACCATGACCTCGGCATATCTGCCGTTGCGGCTATGGCGCACGTCCTTGACCGCGACCTCGACCTGGCGGCGGACCGCCTCCGCGTGCGTGCCGCCCATGGAGTAGATCATGGTCGGTTCGCCGTCGATCGGCACCAGCACGTAGCAGCACAGCGCGTGCCATTCGACATGGCCGGTGAGCCACGCCATGCCGGCGCCGAAGCTCCAGTGGCTTGGCCCGCCGGGCACGATCATGGCGTCGAGCTTGGCGGTGCGCATCTTGGCGCGCAGCGCGGCGTAACGGCGCGCGTATTCGCCGGCCGAGAATTGCTCATAGACGGCGTCGCGATAGTAGGGCGTGCCGCGCATATTGGCGAATGGCAGCGTCTGATCAAGCTTGGTGCGCACGCTCTCCCAAGGCTGCGGGCCAAGCGGGCGGGGCGGAGACAGGCTCATGCGATCGACCTCGCGCGTGAACGGGACTGGCGTAATTGACGTGTTCGCATTTTCCCCTGCGCGCGCCGCTCGCGGCTGTCGGCGCTCAAGGTTGCATGGGCGGGAGGCAGCCAACCGGCCCCGCCAGTTCGCAATCACCGGTTTTGCTTTTCTTCAAGTAGGCCGTGGCCCTGTCCGCGACGCGCACGATCATGCCGATCGCGCCCATCGGATTTCGTCAATCGCGGCCATGGTGAAAATGGTGCCGGCGTGCCTCATTCCGTGCATTTTCCAATCGTCACGCGGCCGCCGGCGCGTTCGACCGCTTCCTCGGCGAGCTTGAAATTGGCGACGCGCTCGATGGTCGGCTTCTTGTCCGCGGGCACGTCATTGTTCTCGACGCTGTTGTCGATCGACCATTGCGTGCGCTTGGGGTCGAAGCCGGAATTGACCGACCACACGCATTTCTCGGTCTCGATCTGCCAGGCATATTCGACGGCGTCCCTGGGCTTCTGCGTCGCCGCCATGATGATGGGGATGACCTTGTCCTTCTCGCGGTATATCGCGCGGTTGGCTTCGATCATGGCCGCCACCGTGTCGCGCAACAGGGCGCGGTCGCGGCCGACCCATTCGCTCGCCGCGCCATAGGCGTTGAACATGTAGTTGGGCATGAGGTCGACGAGTTGCACCAGGGGATGCAGGCCGGGCTTTTTCTGGCGGGCGAGGAAAACGTCCTCGGGATGCAGCGCCACGGCATCGATCTGCCCGGCGATGAGGCCGGGCAGGCGGCCCGCCGTCGGTGCGGGAATGAACTGCGCGTCATCGACGCCGAGACCGGCGGACTTGAGCACCTCGCGGCCCATGCGCCAGTTGAAACCGCCGACGCCGCCGCCGGTCGCCGACAGCCGCTTGCCCTTGAGGTCGGCTGCGGTCTTGATGCCCTCGGCGACCATGTAGGCCTGCGGCATGCGTGGCGCCAGGCCCCAGATCTGCTGCACCTTCATGCCGCGCCCGATGGCGACGTCGCTGACGCTGACAATGGCGCTACCCTGCGCGGCGGCGACATTGGCGGTCTGCGACTGGCCGCCTTCGAACTGAACGATATTGGCGTCGATGCAATGCTTGGCGAAGAAGCCGAGCGCCTTGGCCACATAGGGCGTCGTGTGCACGACATTGGGCGGCGAGACGGAGACGCCGACATTGACCTTGCGCATCGCCGGGCAAGCGGGCGCGGCCTGTGCCGTTGCGGTCGCGACGCCCGCCGCCAGCAGGCAGGCGGCGAGTGCGCAACGCGATAATGCCGAGTGGCTGGCTTCCTGATTGACCATGGCGTCCTCTCCCGGTGGTGTTTTTCAATCCTGTGCGCCCGCGGCGGTCCACGGTGCCACGCGCAATTCCATGAACCGCAGCAGTGCCGTGAGCGTGACGCCGAGCAGCCCCAGCGTGACGATCGGCACGAACATGCGGTCGACCTGGAAGGTGCTCGCCGTGCGCACGATCAGGTAGCCGACGCCAGAAATCGCCGTATAGAGGTCGGCGAGGACCATGCCGATGAGCCCGCGACCGACGGCGAGGCGCAGCCCGGTGACGATGAATGGCAGCGCGCCGGGCAGCACGATATTCGTCCATAATTGCCATTCCGAGCAGCGGAACGCGCGTCCGACCTCGATGAGCTTGGCATCGACATTCTTGACGCCTTGATAGGTGTTGATGGCCATGGGAAAGAAGGCGAACAGGAACAGGATGACCACTTTCGCCGTGATCTCGTAGCCAGCCCACATGACGATGAGTGGCACCAGGGCGACGCTCGGGATCGAATAGAGGAAGGTGATGTAGACGCCAAGCGCGACATCCGCGATCCAGAAGCGTGCGAGCAGCAGGCCGGTCGCAATGCCGATCACCGCCGCGAGGGAAAGCCCGATGCCGAGCACGACCAGGCTCGGCGCGAGATAGGCCCACAGCTCGCCGCCGCCGACCATGTCGATCGCGGCAAGCGCGACGAGGCTCGGTTTGGTGAACAGAACGGGGTCGATGCGATTGCCGACGGCTTCCCACAGCGCCAGCACCAGCGTCACCGAAACGACGCGAATGGCGATGTTGAGCGCGAACTGCCGCCGGCGCCGGTCGGACGCGACCTTTTGCGCATGCGCGCGCTCCGCGTCCGCCTCGTCGGCGATCGCCGCGCCGCCATGCGGGTTGGCTTCCACCGTCATCGTCAGGCGACCTCTTTCGCCGGCCGCGCGCGCTGCGGCCGCGCCGAGTGCAGCTGGCGCCAGATATGCGCGCGCAGTTCGGCGAAACGCGGGTCCGCGCGCACCGCCTCCACGTCGCGTGGACGGCTGAACGGCATGTCGATGACCTCCTTGATGCGTCCCGGCCGCGCCGTCATGACCGCCACGCGATCGCCGAGCAGGATCGCCTCGTCGATCGAATGGGTGATGAATACCATGGTCTTGCGCTCGTCCGGGCGTTGCATCAGCAGCAGCAATTCCTCCTGCAGGATTTCGCGCGTCTGCGCGTCGAGCGCCGCGAACGGTTCGTCCATCAAAAGGATCGCCGGATTGACGGCGAGCGCGCGCACGAGGCCGACGCGCTGCTGCATGCCGCCGGAGAGCTGATAGGGATATTGCCGCTCAAAGCCGGTGAGACCGACGAGCTCAAGATAATGCCGCACGCGCTCGCGAATATGCGCCGCCGGCGCGTTGGCCATCGCCAGGCCGAACGCGGCATTGTCGTAGACCGTATTCCACGGCAGCAGGCCGAAATGCTGGAACACCATGGCGACGCCCTCGGGCGGGCCGGAAACGTTCTTGCCGGCGACCAAGAGGTCACCGCCGCTGAGATCGGTCAGTCCCGCGATGCAGCGCAGGAACGTCGTCTTGCCGCAGCCGCTGGGCCCGACGATGCACAGGATCTCCTGGTGGCGCACGTCGATTGAAAGCTGGCGGAAGGCGACGACGGCGCCGTCGAGAAACAGCTTGCTGGCGTTTTGGGCGACGATTGCCGCGTTGTCGGCCGATTGCGCGACCATGGCCCCTCGCCGCTCCCGTGTTCGCATGCGCGCGCGGCGCAGGCGTGCGCTGCCGCCCCCGTCATCCTTATGCTCCCGGCGGGGCCGGTCAAGCACCTGCGGCGCGAATTGGCGGCTTGCGGCGGCGCGCGCATTGCGGCATCAATGTCCCGCATTGGCGCATGGCCGCCCTGCCGCCGGCGCGGTCAGTTGCGGCGGCACGGTTGCGCGGATCGGGCCGCACTGCCTTGCCAGCGCCGACATTCATGCGACACGATGGGCGGCCATGACTAATCCCGTGAAGCTTGGCATCGTCGGACTCGGCCGTTGGGCGCGCGTGCTCATGCGCGCGGCGGCGCAGTCGAGCGAATTGCGTATCGTTTCCGCCTACAGCCGCGGCGAGGACAAACGCCGCGCCTTCGCGCGCGAGTTCGACGTCGCCGTGGCGCCGGACATGCCGAGCCTGCTTGCCGATCCGCAGATCGGCGGCGTCATCCTCACCGTGCCCAACGAACAGCATCTTCCCGTCGCCAGCGATGTGGCGCGCGCCGGCAAGCACGTCTATACCGAGAAGCCGATCGCCAACACGCTCGAGGATGGGCTTGCGATCGAGGCGCTGGAGAATCGTCACGGCGTCAGCGTGACGGTTGGCCATAGCGCTCGGCTAATGGGCGGATTGCGCATGATCCGCGCGGCGATCGATGCCGGCGAGCTCGGGCGCGTGGCCTGCATCGAGGCCAATTTCTCCAACGAGCGCGGGCTTGAGCTCACGCGGCAGGCGTGGCGCTGGTACAAGGCCAAGGCTCCGGGTGGGCCGCTCTCGCAGCTCGCCATCCACCAGTTCGACGTGCTCAACTATCTTGGCGGCGAGATCGTCGAGGCCAATGCGGTCGCCGCGAAGCTCTCCCCGGTCGGCGCCGAGGTTGACGACCAGTCGATGACGTTGGTGCGCTTCGCCGACGGCAAAGTCGGTTACGTCGGCTCCTCCTGGACCTCGCCCGGCGTGTTCGCCGTGCGCGTGTTCGGGTCGAAAGGCCTGATGCATTACGAGATCGACTTCGGTACCTGGGACACGCCGCACAAACTGCATGAGACCTCGACCCTCTATATACAGCGCGGGCGCGACGGCTACGGGCGCCGCGAAGTGCTCAAGGTGCCGCCGAGCGACATGTTCCGCGCCGAACTGGAAATGTTCGCGCAAAGTTGCCGCAGCGGGAAATCCGGCGAACTCAGCGCGCGCAACGGCAACCTCGCGGTCGGCGTCGTCTATGCCGCGCTGCGCTCGATCGAAAGGAATGGCGCGGCGGTGCGCGTCGCCGAGGTCATGGCGGAGGCCCATGCGCGTCTCGCCGCGCGGAGCGCCCATGTCGCCTAGCCGCTATTTCATCGAGCTGACGCAGCCGGAAATCGCCGCGCAGCTGCGCCGCAACCCGCTCGTCGTCCTGCCCGCCGGCAGCGTCGAGCAGCATGGGCCGCATCTGCCGACCGGCACCGACACGTTCGCTTCGACGATCATCGCCCATGCGGTCGCCGAGCGCCTCGATGGGCTCGTCCTGCCGGCGACGCCCTTCGGCGTGACGCCGATGCACATGCCCTATGAGGGCACGATCACGCTTACCCCCGACACCTATATGCGCGTCGTCGTCGAGACCTGCCTGTCCACAGCCCGCCACGGCGCGCGCGACCTTTTGATCCTGAATTGGCACGAAGGCAACATCGCCGCGCTCGCCATCGCCGCCGAGGCGCTGCATCGCGAGCACGGCATGACGGTGCTCACGGTACAGGCGTGCTACGTTGCGGAGGAACTCTACGGCGAGACCTGCAACGGCCTCACCCATGGCGGCGAGATCGAGGCGCTGGCCGTTCTCGCCTGCCGGCCCGACCTGGTGCATCTCGACCGCATCGAGAATTCATCCGATCAGGCGCAGGGCCACCGCATGGACAAGCTGCGCCGCACCCGCGCCTATCAGCCGGTGCTCACCGACATCCGTTCGATCGCGCCGACCGGCTGGTTCGGCAGTCCGCAGCACGCCACCGCCGACAAGGGCCGGCGCATGCTCGACGACATCGCCACGGCGATCGCGCGCGAGGCGACCGAGATTTTCCGCGCGCTCGAGGCCGCGCAGGGCGGCACCGCCGAAATCAAGCGGCGTCGGCAGGCCAGCTGATGGCACGGCTCATCAAGCAGGCGCAGGCGCGCCGCCTCGGGCTTGCGGGGAGGGTGGCGATCGAACCCGTGTCGGGCGAGATCGGCTCGCGCATGACCTTCCGCATCGCCGAAATTCCCGTGCAGCGGCCGGGCGACCCCGCGCGCGGCCCGCACCGCCATGACGGCTACGAGGAATGCATCTATGTGCTGCGCGGCTGTGGCGTCACGCAGGCGCAATCGGGCGACGTGCCGGTCGGCCCCGGCGATATCGTGCTCATCGCGCCGGGCGAGAAACACGTCACGCGCAATACCGGCAACGAGCCGCTCGTGCTCCTGTGCTTTTTCCCGAACCCCGACGTGAGCGCCACGACGCAGGAATTCCCGGATTTCTAACAGGCCATGAACGCCCAAGTCCTCTGCCTGCGACCGCGCGCCGATTTTCTCCGCGTCGATGCGCAAGCGCCCGCCGTGCTTGACGTGCATTACCGCAAGCCGGGCGACGCCGACGTCGCCGAATTGATGCACCGCGTCGCGGCTCTCGTGATCCCGGCGGTCGGTCCCAAGCTCGCGCCCGCATTGTTCGAGGATGCCGCCTTGCGCCTCGTTCAGGTGACCGGCGCCGGCCTCGACCGGCTCGACCGCGCGGCGCTGCAACGGCTTTCGATTCCGGTGGCCAACGTTCCCGGCGGCAGCAATGGCGCGGTCGCCGAATACGCGGTGACGGCGGCATCGATGCTGCTGCGCCGGCTTGTCTCCGCCGACGCCGCGATCAAGGGCGGAAATTACGTGGCCGCTCGCGCGCGCATGGTGGCCGACACGTTGCCGGCGCTCGAAGGACTGCTGGTCGGCGTGATCGGCTTTGGCACCATTGGCGTCGCGGTCGCGCGCGCGTTCCAGCGCATGGGCTGCCGCATTGCCTTTCACGATCCGATGCCGCGCGACCCCGATGCCGTGCGGGAATTGGGCGCCACGGCGATGCCACTCGACGACCTGCTCGCCACGGCCGACGTCGTTTCGCTGCATGTACCGCTCGTGCCGGAGACGGTCGGACTGATCGGCGCGCGCGAGCTTGCGCGCATGAAGCCCGACGCCGTGCTCATTCAGGCCTCGCGCGGCGGCATTGTCGAGGAGGCGGCGCTCGCCGCGCACCTGCGCCAAGGCCTGATCGCCGGCGCCGCGATCGACGTCTATGCGCAGGAACCGCCGGCGGGCGATAACCCGCTATTGGCGCTCGACGCGGATACCGCGCGCCGGTTGCTGCTGACGCCGCATATCGCGGGCGTGACGCGGCAGGCTTCGGCCTTGCTCTTCCGCGCGGCATGGGAGAACGTGGAGCGGGTGGTGGCGTGCGGCGAGGCGCCGCTGCATCGCGCGTATTGAAATCGCGCTTGGCAAATGATGTTGGAGGAGTTGGCCGCGATGGGCATGATGGTGGACGGCAAATGGCAGGACGGCGACCCGCCGGCGCAGATTGATTCCGTGGGCGCCTATCGGCGGATCGATAGCCGCTTCCGCGACCACATCACCGCCGATGGATCGTCGGGATATAAGGCCGAGGCCGGGCGCTATCATCTCTACGTCGCGCATAGCTGCCCGTGGGCGCACCGCGCGATCATCATGCGCGTGCTCAAGAAACTCGAGCACGCGATCAGTATCGCCTATGCGATGCCTGGCATGCGCGACAATGGCTGGTCATACGCGCACGACCCGGCGTTTCCCGACTGCTCGCCCGATACCGTCAATAATTTCCGCCACCTCCACCAGGCCTACGCCGCGACCGACGCGCATTACACCGGCAAGGTCACCGTTCCGACCCTGTGGGACACGCGCACGCGCCGTGTCATCAACAACGAGTCGTCTGAAATCATTCGCATGCTCAATGGCGCGTTCGCGGGCATCGCCGGCGACGACACTGATTTCTATCCGCCGGCATTGCGCGCCGAGATCGACCGCGTCAATGACTTCGTCTACGCCAATGTCAATAATGGCGTCTATCGCTGCGGCTTTGCCGCCTCGCAGGAAAGCTACGAGGCGGCCTTTGACGCGCTGTTCGGCGCGCTCGACGAAATCGAATCGAGGCTCGGCCGCCAGCGCTATCTCGTCGGCCGGCAGCTGACCGAGGCCGATTGGCGGCTGTTTCCAACGTTGGCGCGCTTCGACGTCGCGTATTTTTCCGCGTTCAAATGCAACCGCCAGCGCATCGCCGATTACCCCAACCTGCTCAATTACATGCGCGAGCTTTACCAGGTGCCCGGCGTCGCCGCCACGGTGACGCCGCGCTATTACATCCGCGGCTACTGGTCGATCCGCAAGCTCAACCCGACCGGCATCATCCCCAAGGGAACGCCGGTGGATTACGCCGCGCCGCACGACCGCACGCGGCTGGCGGCGTGACGTCGCAATACCCGGTCAACTCAGGCGCGCCGCGGACGCCGGCGCCGGTCTAGACGCGGCGCAAGTATCCGTTGGGATTGCCGGTCACATTATGCCCGAAGCGGTCGCAATAGCGCGTGTCGATCTCGTAGCGCGTCGCGCGTTCGGCCAGGAATTGCGAGATGCCGAGCCCCGGTCCGCCGGCGAAGCGGTGGGCGGCGCCGAGGTCGGTAACGAGCGCATCCTCGACGATGATATATTCGCCGGGCTGCAGGATGGGATCGAAGAACCGCAGCACGGCGAGCGTCGAGTCCGGCCGGTGGCTTGCGTCCTCGACCACGAGGAGCGGCCGCCGCAGGTTGGCGATCAGCGCCGGCGGCAAAACGTCACCAAGCCGGCGCGCGTCGCCTCGCAAGAAGCGTATGTCGGCGCGCGTGAAGGATGGTTCGGGGGGATTGACGTCGATCGACACGACAAGCCCGGCCTCGCCGCGCAGCGCCAGCATGTCGGCGAACCACAGGGCGCTGGTGCCGAGATAGGAGCCGATCTCGATCACCGTGCGCGGCGCGGCCTCCCACAAGAGTTCCTGATAAAGCGCGACCTCGAACGGGCTCTTGAGCATCGGCAGGCCGCGATAGCGGTATTGCAGCGTACCGGCCTGCAAGCGATCGAGCGCGCGCAGCGACAACGCGCTGCGCCAGCGCCGCCCGCCCGGGCGGAAGGGAATGCGCGCCGCCGCGATGCGCCGCCGCAACTGACGAACCGCGAACTTGTACGCATACTCGACGCGCTTGGCGTGCCAATACGCGGCGCTGGTCTTGTCGAATTCGGTCATCGACGGGTCGCCAATGCGCTGGCCTTGGTCGCGCGCGGGGCAGGATTGACCGCGGCGCTCTCCTCGCCACATTGCACCATGAAAATTATCCTGTCACGGTGGGTGGCGGGAGCCGCAATGGGGCGTGTGATGCTTGACCCTCTCGGGCGGATTGACGCCGTCGGCGTGCGCATCGCGCGCGCGATCGGCGATTGCCGCGCGCGTCCGCGCATGCACGGCGAAAAGTGAACGCGCCCATGACAATCTCGGAGTCCGTCGGGCGGCCGGTGCTTCGCGTCGTTTTCCTGGGCCAGGGCGGCTGCGGCGGACCAAGCCTTGTCGGCCGCCTGCTGCACGATTGCGGTTTGGCGCCGGCGGGAAACGTCGATGCCGCGCGCGGCACGGTCGGCCAGGGCGCGGCGGGCGTCGCCGCCCGGCGCGTTGTGCGCGGTCATGCGCGCGACTACGCGGTCTTCGATGCCCCCGATCACGCGGAGTTTCTCAAGGACATGCTGACCGGGGCCGCCGGCGCGGACGCGGCGGTCCTGGTCGTTGACGCCGGCGAGGGGTTGGGCGAGCAAAACCACCGCCATGGCCATCTGCTGCGGTTCCTCGGGATTGACCGGATTGTCGTGGCGATCAGCAGGATGGATGTCGTTGAATATGCGGCCGCGCGTTTCGCGACGGTGAGCGCCGACATACACGCATTCCTTGCCGCGATCGGGGGCAAGGCGGTTCATATCGTTCCTGTCAGCGCGGCCGAGGGCTGCAATCTCGCGGCGCGCGGCGCAGGAATGAACTGGTATCACGGCAAGACGCTGATCGAAGCGTTGGAGACACTCACCGCGCCGCCGCCGCGCGATGAACTGGCGTTGCGTATGTCGGTCGAGGAAATCCTCGCGTCCGACGGCCGCGGGACCATTGTCGGGCACATCGAGAGCGGCGAATTGCAAGTTGGCGATCGCGTCTTGGTATCGCCCTCCAACCAGATGGCGAACGTCCTGGCCCTGCAATACCGGCCCGAGAGCCTTGCCAGGCCCGTGGCCGGCGTTGGCGAATACGTCGCCGTCACGCTCGATCAGGCGCTGGCCGTCGAGCGTGGCGAAATTGTCAGCCATGTGCAGAACCCGCCGTTTTCGACCGACGTTTTTCATGCCCGATTATTCTGGCATGGACGAGAAGCGCTCACGGCTGGGACGACGCTGCAGCTCAAGATGCACGGTTTCGCCGGCCAGGCGCGCGTCGCGGCCGTGGAAAAGGTTTTAAATGTCAATGATCTCAGCGAGATGCCGCTACACGCCATCGCCGCGAACGGCGTCGGCGACGTGCGGTTGCATCTTGAGGTCACCGCGGCGCTCGACGATTATTGCGCCAATCCGCGCACCGGTCGCTTCGTTATTTTCGCGGCCGGCCAGATGGTCGGCGGTGGCCGCGTCAGCACATTAGGCATCGCCGACCAGCGCCCCGCGCTCCTGCAAGCCGCGCGCAACGTGACATCGGTCGCGCACGCGGTCAGCCGCGACATGCGCGCGCGCATGAACGGCCACCGCGGCGGCATTATCTGGCTGACCGGTCTGTCGGGTTCCGGCAAATCGACATTGGCGATGGCGGTCGAACGCGCGTTGTTCGCCAAGGGGTTTCAGGTCTACGTGCTGGACGGCGACAATGTGCGCCAAGGGCTCAATTCGGATCTTGGCTTCTCGGCGCGCGAGCGTTCCGAGAATATTCGCCGGGTCGGAGAGGTGGCGCACCTGTTCGCGGACGCCGGGCTGCTGGTGGTAACGGCATTCATTTCGCCGTTTCGTGCCGACCGCGACTGCGTGCGCGCGCGCGGCGCGGATTTCTTTCACGAGATCCATCTGGCCGCCGACCTGGCAACGTGCGAAAGGCGCGACCCGCGCGGCCTGTACAAGAAGGCGCGCCGCCAGGAGATCTCCGACATGACCGGCATCACCTCGCCCTACGAGCCTCCCTCGCAGGCCGAACTCGTCCTCAATACCGGCGTCGAGACGGTGCAGGAAAGCGTGGCGCGGCTCGTTTCCTATATTGCGACCAAGTTCAAATGACGCGCGACGTTGGTTGGCGCGCCGGTCGCCGCGCGGGTTCAGTTCTGTGGGATGCCCGCGCGCAGCATCGCGTCACGCCAGCGCACAAGGTCCTTGGTCAACTGCGCGCCGAATTGCTGCGGCGTGCTGGCCAGCATGTCGAAGCCGAGCGTTTGCAGCCGCTCCTTAGTCTCGGGCAGGCCGAGGATGGCGATGACCTCGCTGTTGAGCTTTTGCACGATCGCCGCGTCAAGCCCCGCGGGGGCAAGCAGGCCGGCCCAGTTGGCGACCTCGAACCCCTTCAATCCCTGCTCGTCGAGGGTCGGCAGATCGGGCAATAGCGCCGAGCGGCGCATTTCCGCCATGGCGATCGGCCGCAGCCGGCCGCTGCGCTCCGTCATCAGGCCGGGGACGCCGGCGAACATGAACTGGACTTGGCCGCCAAGGAGATCGATGATCGCCGGATTCATCCCCTTGTTGGGGATGTGCGTCGCCTCGATGCCGGCCACGCTCTTGAACAATTCGGCGGCCAGATGCGACGCGCTTCCCGCGCCGCCGGAACTGAAGCTGAGCTTGCCGGCATTGGCCTTGGCATAGGCGACGAATTCCTTGAGATCGTGCGCCGGCACCGAGGGATGCACGACCAGCACGTAGGGACTGATGGCGACATTGATGATGGGCGTGAGATCCTTGACCAGATCGTAGGGCGCGGTCTTGTTGATGGCGACCGTGAGCGAAAGACTGCTCGGCGTGTAGAGAAGCGAATAGCCGTCGGCTGGCGCGGCGATGAGCGCGCGTGTGCCAATGATGCCGGCGGCGCCGGGCCTATTCTCCACGATAAACTGGCGCCCGAGCCGCTCGCCGAGCTTCTGCGCCAGCATGCGCGCCATCACGTCCACGCCGCCCCCGGCCGCGACCGGTACGATGACGCGCACCGTCCGCTCGGGGTACTCCGCCATTGCCGGAACGCCGGCCATCGCGGCGAGTGTTGCCGCCAGCAGCAGGATCCTCAAACGCGCCATTGCAGCCCCCGGTTTTTTCATCGAGCGCGACTGACGCCGCGGCGTGACAGCCTATCCAAGAGATGACGCCGCGGGCAAGAAGGACGACGGCACGAGGCGTGCGGCCAGGGCGCCCGCACCATATTGCGCGGCGGCGACCGAGGGCTATTGGCTCAGCAACACCAGGTTATCGAGCACCAGGCTTGAGAAGGCGGCAAAGCCGCGGTGGTCGCCGGTCACCACCAGGCGCCTGATGCCATTGGCGGCCAGGGTGAAGGTCTTGGCCTGCACGTTGGCATAGCTGCGGATTTCGTTCTCCGCCACGCTCGCGACGACCTTTCCCGCGCCGTCGAGGGCGACGGCCGTCCAGGTTGGATGCGTGATGCCGCTCGGGCCGGCGATCAGCGCGACGCGATCGAAGCTGATCGACTTCAGGGGCGCGGCGAATTCAAGCGTATAGCTAACCGGACTGCCGCCCTGCTGCATGAGCACGCCGCGGCCGGAACTGGCCTTGACCGCCTTGCCCGCGTAAATGTTGCGCTCGTCGAATGCCGCGATGCGCTGCGCCGTCGATGCCACGAGCTTGATGCCAAAGCGCGCCAGATAGTCGGTGAGCTGCTTGTCGCCGACGCCGCTCGCCTGGCCATGGGCATTGAGCGCGTCGAAATTGACGACGATGCGCTTCCGGCCGGGCGACGGGCTCGCCGCCGGCGGCGTGGCATTCGGCGCCGACGCAATCTCGGGGAGCGGCAGCGACGCCGCGACCTTGGCGCCGTCGATTTCCAGCAAGCGCGCGACGGCGGCGGCACGGCGCGCGCTCAAAGGGAATTGCTCGACGAAACGGCGCAGCTGTTCGGCGTCTTTGGTATCCTTGAGAAAGCCCCAGGTAATTTCGTCGGCGGCGGGCGTGGAATTGGGAGCGGGCGCGGCCAACGCTCCCGGCACCAGCACCACTTCGCCAATGAGCGAGGAATGGTCCCATGGCAGCTGTTTTTCGCGCGTCGCCGCGAGCACGTCGGCGCGCACGCGCGTCATCATCGAGCGAATTTCGAGCCCCGGCGTCGTGACATGCTTGAGCAGCGCCGTGGTGAACGGGCTATTGCGGCCGGTGCCGTCGAGGGCCACGTTATCCGGCTGCGTGGCGTAGGCGATCATGGTACCGACCGCGCTTTGGATCGAGGCCAAGCCGCGACCAACCGCGGCCGAGCGGCTGGCGCCAAGCGAGCGCGCGAAGCTGCGCGCCAGCGGGTTGTCGCGGCAGGCATCGAGGAACACGAGATTAACCCGCTTCTCGGCCTCCATCTGCGCCAGCACCAGCGCGACGTCGATGGCCTCGAAGTTGAGGTTGCCCGCCCGTTCTAGCTTGGCGTCGGTCGGCACGAGATAGTTCTTGCCGCCGACCTGCATGCCGTGGCCGGCATAAAAGAACAGCGCGATGTTGGCGGCATCGAGCTTGCGTCCGAATTCGAGGATTTTCGCTTCCATCGCGCGCTTGTCGAGGTCGCGCCCCTCGATCACGTCGAAGCCGATGCGGCGCAAAACCTGCGCCACGTCGGCGGCGTCATTGGTCGGGTTGGCGAGCCCGGCGGCATTGCGGTAGGCGCTATTGCCGATGACCAGCGCGACGCGGTCGGGGGCGGCCAGGGCGGGCAGGGCGAGAAGGACGGATAACGCAAGCACGATCGAGACGCGAACGAGATAGACAATGCGGGCAATCATGTCACCCTCCGAGCGACCATTCGAAGGTCGTCGCCGAACCGTGGCAATGGCGCGCATATTAACCTGGAATGCGGCTACCGCGTCGCGGCGACCAGTTTGCACCAATGGATATTTCCCTGGTGCTGCCGGACAGGATTGAACTGTCGACCTCTCCCTTACCAAGGGAGTGCTCTACCACTGAGCTACGGCAGCGCCGGATGGCGGGAATCGGGCAAGCGGCCCAGCCTCGAGTCGGCGTTCCTTGCCACAAGCGGTCGGGGCGCGCAACCGGCGACCCGATCGGCCAATCTTGGCCTGTTCCAGGCACTTGGTGACGGCGGCGCGCGGGCCTATCATGGTCGGCGTGAGCCAGTCGCGCAAACCCACGCAAGCGCAGTTACGCCAGCAACGGCTGCAAGCGGCGCTACGCGAAAACCTCAAGCGCCGCAAGGCGCAGGCGCGCCGGCGCGCGCGCCCCGTGCCGGCGGCCGGCGCCACCCCCAATTCCGCCGGATTTGGCGACGAGAAAAGCGGCAGCTAAAACGCAATTGCTCAACGTCGATCGGGGGTTTACGAGCGACGCGGCGGCGCGCGCGATTTGCCTGGACGTCGATCGCGCATGCGCTATAGGGCCGTTGCGACAACGGCGCGGCGGGGGCTTCATTGATGGATCGCATTCGCATCGTCGGCGGCCGGCCGCTCGTCGTCACCATTGCGGTTTCGGGCGCCAAGAACGCCACGCTGCCATTGATGATCGCCAGCCTGTTGACCGAGCAGACGCTGGTGCTCGACAACGTGCCGCGCCTGGCCGACGTTGCCTTGCTGCAGCGCATCCTCGGCAATCACGGCGTCGATGTCATGGTCGGCGGCAAGCGGCCCGGCGATTCCCTCGACGCGGGGCAGACGCTGCACGTCTCGGCGGCGCGTATCGTCGACACGACCGCGCCCTATGAGTTGGTCTCGAAAATGCGCGCGAGCTTCTGGGTCATTGCGCCGCTGGTCGCGCGCATGGGCGAGGCGAAGGTCTCGCTTCCCGGCGGCTGCGCCATCGGCACCCGGCCGGTCGATCTCCTGATCATGGCGCTTGAGCGCCTAGGCGCCACGATCGACATCGACGGCGGATACGTGATCGCGCGCGCGCCGAACGGCCTGCGCGGCGGCGAGATCGTCTTCCCCAGGGTGACCGTCGGCGGCACCCATACCGCGCTCATGGCGGCCACGCTGGCGCGCGGAACGACCGTCATCGACAACGCCGCGTGCGAGCCGGAGATCGTCGACGTTGCCAATTGCCTTAACCGCATGGGCGCGCGCATTTCCGGCGCCGGCGGCGCGCGCGTCGTGGTCGAGGGGGTGGCGAAACTATCCGGCGCGCGCCACGCCGTTTTGCCCGACCGTATCGAGACCGGCACCTATGCCATGGCGGCGGCGATGACGGGCGGCGACCTGCTGCTCGCGGGTGCGCGCCCCGAACATCTGCAGGCCGCGCTCGACGTGCTCACGCATGCCGGCGCGCGCATTGACGTGAGCGATGCCGGTGTGCGCATCACGCGCAATGGCGCTGGCCTGTCGCCGGTCGATATTTCCACGGCGCCGTTTCCCGGCTTCCCCACCGATTTGCAGGCGCAGCTCATGGCCTTGATGACGCGCGCGCGCGGTACCTCGCGCATTCGCGAGACCATCTTCGAGAACCGCTTCATGCATGTGCAGGAATTGGCACGGCTCGGCGCGCGCATCCAGCTTGACGGCGAGACCGCCATCATCGAGGGCGTCGAGCGGCTCAAGGGCGCGCCGGTCATGGCGACCGACCTGCGCGCGTCGGTGTCGCTGGTCATCGCCGCGCTTGCCGCGGAAGGCGAGACCATCGTCAACCGCGTCTATCACCTCGATCGCGGTTTCGAGCGGCTGGAAGACAAGCTGCGGCGCTGCGGCGCGACCATTGCGCGCATCAGCGCATAGGCGGTCCCTGGTCCGCAAAAGCCGCGAGCTTTGCGGGGACCGTGCCGGCGGCTCCTTGCGGCGGCTGTGGCGGCCTATTTCACCTCGATCTTGCCCTTCATCGAAGGGTGCAGGCCGCAGATGTAGTCATATATGCCGGCCTCGGCGAAGCTGAGCTTGGCTTCCTGGCCCTTGAGCAGCACGGCGGAGCGTTGCGGCTTGGGACCGGTGACCGAAATCTGGTGCGGCGAGGCGTCGGTGTTGACGAAGGTCACGGCGGCGCCGGGCGCCACGGAAACCGTTTCCGGGCCGAACTTGAAACCGCCAATGGCAACGACGCCGGCGCCCGATGGGCGCGCGGCCTCGCCCGGTTTCGTTCCCTTGAGGCTGGCGAGGGAGATGACGAAATCCTGCCCGGCATGTGGCTTATGGCAGGTGAAGCAGTTCTTCAGGTTGGCGGTCGCATTGACCGACTTGTCCGCCTTGAATGCCTGGTATTCCCATTCGCCGTTGCGCGTGTCGTCGGGATATTCGGTTCCCCAGCCGGCGCGCTTTTCCATGAGGGCGTAACCGACCAGGTCGCCCTTCATGAAGCGGCCGTTCGCGTCCTTGGCGGGATTGCCCTGCGCGTCGAGCTGGGCCTTGTATTGCACCATCGTCAGCACGGTTCCGCTCGGGATGGGCGCGCCCTTGCGCGCCGCCTCGACCGCGGCGGGCGTTGCCCATAATTCGCGATATTGCTTGATGTCGTAGCGATCGACGGTCCCGTAGAGCGTATCCTTGGCGTAATCGGCGCGGAACGCGACCTTGTCGCCGCCGGCCTGGACCCCGAGCGCGAGCATCGAGCCGGCGACCGCGCCCGCGATCGTGGCGAGCGCAATGGACGTGCGTGTCTTCATGGATTCCCCCCCCCCTGAATTTCCACGGGCCGCATATTGTGCGGACCCGGCGCATCGATGATGAGGCGGTCGTGT
>JACQAE010000126.1 GCA_016195095.1 Pseudomonadota bacterium | reverse complement strand
TGGCGGCGAATGGCCGCGAATCCTCGGCATTGGCGGCCGGCCAGGTGAAGACGGTGACCATGTGCAAGCGGCGGCGATACACGAGCGCCGCCACCCGGCGGCCCGCGATATAGTCAAGGCGGCCCCCGGCGAGCGTGAAACCCTCGCCCGACAGGTCGCGCACCACGGGCGAAAATTCGAGCCGGCCGGCGAACCACGGCTTGACCGTGTGCGTGTCCGCCGAGGCGATCTGGATGGTGTTGTCCTGCACGAGCGAGCGGAAATGCGCGGTGAAGGCGTCGTGCTCGATGGCTGCCCGGCTGTCCGAGCGTTGCAGCACCCACCAGGTCGCGAGCACGGAGAAAACGGCGGCCGCGACGAGCGCCGCCAATTGCCGCGCCAGCGGGCGCAAGCGGCCGGGCGCCAGGTCCCTGGGTCGCGGCGCGGCAACGGCAATGGGCTGCGCCTCGGCTGCGAGTGCCGCGCGCGTGCGCTCAAGGAGCGCGCGCGGCGCCGGCTCGCCGGCCAGCACCAATTGCTGCTGCAGCCGCTTCGCGTCGGCGACACGCTGCGCGCAGGCCGCGCAGCCATCGAGATGGGCGAGAAGGTTCTGGCGCATCTCGCCGGCGAGCTCGCCATCGTGCAACGCATCGATGCGTTCACGCGCCTCATCGCACTGCATTCTTGTCCTCCAGTTCGATGAGCGCGCTCAGCCGCGCCTTGAGTTGCCCGCGCGCGCGCGACAAGCGCGACATGACGGTTCCGGTGGGAACGCCCGCCACATCGGCGATGTCCTGATACGACAGTCCCTCGATTTCGCGCAGCACGATCACCTCGCGAAAGACCGGCGGCAATTCCGCGAGCGCCTTGCGCACCAGCGCCTGCTCTGCCGCGCCGATCAACAAGGCCTCCACCGACGGCGCGCCGCTCGCCAACTGCATCGCGCCCGGCCCGCCCTCGTCGCGCGCATGCAGCACCTCGTCGAGCGAAATCACATTGGCCGACTTCTGGCGCACCGAGTGCCAACGGTAAGCCAGGTTGCGCACGATGGTGAGAAGCCAGGCCTTGAAGTTGTCTCCGGCAAAGCTGTCAAAGGCGCGAAAAGCCCGCAGATAGGCATCCTGGACGATATCCTCGGCGTCTGGGCGGCTGCGCACGAGCCAAAAGGCAAGGCTGTGGGCGGCGTCCATGTGCGGCAACGCCATCGCCTCGAAATCCTGCAATCGGCCCATGCCTGTATCCCGTTACCGCGATGGTGAGGGCACTTCAATACATGACTCTGGCAGCCGTCGATTTATTCCCGCGACCATCGCTTATTGCCACGACCGCAATATCCGCGGCCACGCTTAACCAAAACTTGCGCAACGCAAGCCGGAAAAAATCTTGCCGCCCGATTTGGTCAACGCGGGAATAGAACGCGGGCCACGCGAGTCTCCTGATCAAGGCCCCGCGCGCCATCCGGCGCCGGACATTGCCAGCCTTCATCGCGAGGAGAACCCATGCTTAACCTGTCGCGTCGCGATTTTGTCGCGTCTGCCGCGTTTGCCGCGGCGCTGGGGATCAATGCCAGGCTTGCCATCGCGCCAGCCTTTGCACAGAAGACGTCTGATCCGGTCAAAGGCTTTAAGACTTACAAGGTCGGTGCGATCGAAGTGACGGCCTTCTATGACGGCATCTGGGAGAAACCGCAGGATCCCGCCTTCATCAAGAACGCCTCGGTCGCCGAAACCATGGACGCGCTGGGCAAGGCCGGGCTTCCCACCGAATTCGTCTCCATTCCCCTGACCGTCATCGCGCTCAAGATCGGCGAGCGCTACGTGCTGGTCGATTCCGGGTCGGGCGGGCAGTGGCAACCGACGGCCGGCAAGCTGCACGCCAATATGCGCTCAGCCGGCATCGATCCCGGCAAGGTCGCCACCATCCTGATTTCGCACTTTCATCCCGATCACATCTTCGGGCTTTTGGAGAAGGGCACCAACAAGCCCGTGTTCCCCGACGCCGAACTCGTGGTCAGCGCCGCCGAGTACAGGTGGTGGACGGAAGCCGGTCGCGTCGAGAAATTGCCGGAGGCCAGAAAGCCGCTCGGCCGGCGCATCCAGGCGGCCTTTCCGACCTGGAAGAATTTCCGCCTTGTCGACGGCGAGAAGGACGTCGCACCCGGCGTGCGCCTCCTCCCCGCGCCCGGCCATACACCCGGTCACGCGGCCTTCCTGGTGAGTTCCGGCAACGCGCAGCTGATGGTTTCCAATGATACCGCCTACGTGCCGGCGCTCTTGGCGCCACACCCCGAATGGCAGGGTGCCTATGACCAGGACGGCCCGCTCGCCGTGACGACGCGGCGCAAGCTGATCGATCGCGTGATCGCGGAAAAAATGATGGTGTGCGGCGCGCATTTCCCGTTTCCCGGCGCCGGCGCCTTCGCCAAGGACGGCGCGGGCTACGCCTTCACGCCGGTCAAGGCGTGAGCGCAAGAGAAACAAGCAAGCAACAAGCAAGGATGGAAATCAACATGACCCACAAACTGCGCAAATCGCCCGCGCTGCTTGCGAGCCTTCTCCTCGCTGCCGCCGTGCTCGCGGGCGTGCCGCAACGCCCGGCCTTCGCCGTCGACACGGTCGTCGCGAAGGACGCGCCCGATCTCGCGGCGGTGCGTGCCAAGATCAAGGCCGCCGACTGGAAGGGCGCCATCGCCGATCTCGACCGAATGATCGGCGGCGGCATGCAGCACGCGGACGTCTACAACCTGCTCGGCTACAGCCTGCGCAACAGCGGCGACAACAAGACCGCGCTCACCTATTACCGCAAGGCGCTCGATTTCGATCCCAACCACAAGGGCGCGCTTGAGTATCTGGGCGAACTTTACGTCAAGACAGGCGAATTGGCGCTGGCGCGCGAGCAGGTGGCGCGGCTGCAAAAGCTGTGTCCGCAAGGCTGCGCCGAACTCGACGACCTCAAGCAGACGCTTTCCAAAGTGTCGGCCATGGCCAAGTGACGCGTCCTGGTCGGCAAGGAGTAACAGTGATGAGGGGCGTGAGCGTGACCGCGGTGGCCGAGCTTGCCGGCCGCGTATTGCTGGCGCTCCTGTTCATTCTCGAGGGAGCCGGCAAGATCAATGCCTACAACAACGCCGTCGCCTATATGACCGCGTTTCAAGTTCCCTGGCAGCTCCTGCCCCCAGCGATCGCGCTCGAACTGGGGGCAGGTGTGCTGGTGATCGTCGGTTGGCATGCGCGCGTCGCGGCCGCCGCGCTCGCAGTTTTCTGCGCGCTCGCTGCGGTCATTTTCCACGCCAATTTCGCCGAGCGCGGCCAAGTGCTGCATTTCGAAAAGGACATGGCGCTCGCCGGCGCGTTTCTCATCCTCTATGCGCGCGGCGCCGGCGCGCTGTCGATTGATGCACTGAGGTCCTCGACGGCCGTCAAGGCGTGACGGCGAGCGTACGCGGGGATACAAACCTCCCCGCCAACGCGTCCGTGGGCTTCCTGGCCGGGCTGCGTCAGCGGCCAATCCCATGCTGAAAAATCAAAAAGGGGTGGATGCGCGTTGCGTCCACCCGTTCTTGTTGGACCGGCGACGCTGCCGCCGACTACCGAATATTGGTGTTGAGCGTCAGGTCCGCCTTGAACGAGACGATGAAGGCGGCGTTGCACCACTTGGAGCCGAGCCCGCTCGGATTGAGCGCGGTGATGTTGGCGGCGTTGAAGGTCGCCGTATGGTCGCCCGTCAAGACGTTGCAATTGGCCTTGGACAGGTCGGTGTCGTAGTAGCGGAAATCGAGCGAGAATACTTTGTAGGTCAGCCCGAAGCCGACGTTCCATGTCAGATAATCCGGCAATTGCGTCAGCCCGTAGAAGGCGTCGGTGCGGCCGAGCCAGTAATAGGCGAGCTCGCCCGACGAATACCAGCCGATGCCGTTGGCGAAGGCGGCGCCGGTGTATTTCGCATTGCCGGACAGATAGGTGGCGTCAGCGCCGGTATTGAGCCAGTCGGGGGCGTAATAGACCGCGCCGCCAAAGGCAAAATTGTCATTTAGCGTATAGGTCGCCTTGGCGTAGAACTCGACAAAGCTCAGATTGCTCTTGATCGCGTTGCAGCCGCCGGCCGGCGTCACCAACAGGTTGGTGCAGAACGGATTGGGTCCGACCGGCGCGGTCGCGCCCGGGAATAGCCGGCCGCCCGGATACCAGTAGTACCAGACGCCAAAATCGAGCCCCAACTTGCCGAAGGTCGGGCGGATACCGCCGTAAATGTCGATCTCGGCGGCGGCGTTGTTGGGAAATTCGAGGCTATAGCCGCCGATCCCGGAATAAAGCTGCAAGTCCGGGTTGATGTTGTAGCGCGGCTCGAAATAGGCGTTGACGCCCGGCTTGCGGTTGGTTTGGGAAATGCCGCGGAAATTATAATCCGACAGCACGGCCGCGCCGAACGCGATGTCCCAGGCGCTCGCCGCTGGCGGCGGCGGAGGCGGAGCCTTATACGCCGGCCTTGGCGCGTCGGCGGCGTAGGCACCGGTGGCGGCAAGCAGCATAGCTGCAGCGAGAATGCGCATTTTCATAGTCAGCCCCGTGTTTCGTGTCGGCGAGC
>JACQAE010000007.1 GCA_016195095.1 Pseudomonadota bacterium | reverse complement strand
ACGCGTGCGGTGAGTTTCGCCAGCTTGCCGGAGCGCAGTCCCGGCAGCTCGATCATCGGCGTTGAAAGCACGATGCGGTCGAACCAGCGCTGGCCACGGAAGGCGGCGCGCAGAAGGATCGCCGCGCCGGTCGAATGGCCGATGGCAAAGAGCGGAGGCGGGCAGTCGGGCAACACCACTTCGGTCATGAATGCCTCAAGATCGATGTCGTATTGGGCAAAATCCTCGACATGGCCCTTGCGCGGATCGGCAAGCGCACGATCCGACAGGCCCTGCCCGCGCCAGTCGAGCGCGGTAACCGCAAAGCCGCGCGCGCGCAGTTCGCGAATGGTTTCGAAATACTTCTCGATGAACTCGGTGCGCCCCTGGAACAGGCAAACCGTTCCCTTGCGCCCTGGCGGCGGCGCCCAACGCGCGAATCGCAGCGAAACGCCGTCCGGCGTCTTGAGCATGCCCGTGACGACGTTCTCGGGTACGGGATTGGCGGGGACGGAGACTAGTCTCATGATCAACGTGAGCGCGGATGCGCGCTATTGCCATATAGCACGGCACGCGCCGGCTCAACGCCACATTCGCCTTATTCTCGGTCGCCCTGTCCCGACCCCTTATCGCCACCGGTTCGCGACCTGTCGCGGCGATAGGTTGAGGGCTTGCGCCGTGGCCCGCCCGTCACCAAATGTGCAACAGCAGGCCGTTTACGGCTGCTGTCCAGGCATAGGTCCGGCCATAGGCGGACCGATGTTCAATGTCGCTCAACCATTAGGAGGACATCCATGCGTACGTTCGATCTCACCCCCCTCTACCGTTCCACCGTCGGCTTTGACCGGATTTTCAACCTGCTTGACCAGATGTCGGGCGTCGACGGCGCGGGCCAGGGCTATCCGCCCTACAATATCGAGCGCACCAGCGAAAACGACTACCGCATCTCCGTCGCGGTGGCCGGATTCTCGGAGGCCGACCTGTCGATCGAGGCCAAGGAGAATACGCTGACGATTCGCGGCGAGAAGCAAAGCGCGACGGAAGAGGAGAAAGGCGAAGTCCTGCACCAGGGCATTGCCGCGCGAGCCTTCGAGCGGGTATTCCAGCTTGCCGACCATGTCGAGGTCAGGGGTGCAAAACTCGAGCACGGTCTGCTGCATGTTGACCTCGTGCGCGAACTCCCCGAGGCCATGAAACCGCGCCAGATCAAGATCGGCAACGGCGCGGGCAAGGTCATCGACGCCAAGGCGGCCTGATCAATAACGCTCTCGTTCACGCTCACCATTGAACGCTGACGGACGGGCGTCCCGGCCAGCCGGGGCGCCCGCAAGCCTGCGTACGTACCGCGCCCGCCGGGCAAGCTCCGATCGTCATTGCGAAAGGGCGCGAACCGCGTCCCACGTCGCCTGGAAATACGCTAACTCGCCCCGGCAATCGCGACAAAGCGGTCGATATCGGACTTTGTCGTCGAAAACGACGTGACCAGCCGCGCCAACATCGCGCCGCCATCGATGACGTTGGCGGGCATGCCGTCATGGTTGCGCACGTAATAGGTCGCTCCGGCATCCTGCAGGCGCCGGTGTCGGTGTTCGGTAATGGCAACAAAGACCAGGTTGGCCTCCACCGGCCAGACCGGGGCAATGCCGCGCGCGGCCAGGCCCGCCGCCAGCAGGTCCGCCATCGCATTGGCGCGCCGCGCCAGCACCCGCCATAGATCATCGCGAAAAAACGCTTCGAACTGGGCGGCGATGAAGCGGTGTTTTGACAGAAGGTGGCCGGAGCGCTTGCGTCGCTCCGGCAACATCGCCGCCAGCGCCGGGTCGAAGACAATTACCGCCTCGGCGGCAAGCGCTCCGCCCTTGGTGGCTCCGAGCGAGAGCACATCAACTCCGGCCCGCCAGGTCAGCGCCGCCGGGCTCATGTTCGTGCGCACGAGCGCATTGGCGAACCTCGCCCCATCCATGTGCACCTTGAGCCCGCCGCGATGCGCGATGTCGGCCAGCACCGATATTTCGGCCGGCCGGTAGATCGTTCCCGCCTCAGTTGCCTGCGTCAGCGACAGGGTGGCGGCATTGACCTGATGCGGCCGGTGCCCGGAAAGCCTGGCAATCGCGGCCGAGACGGTCGCGGCGTCGATCTTGCCCGCTTCCCCTTGCAGCCCGACCAGCTTGAGACCGCCGCCGAAGAATTCCGGTGCGCCGCACTCGTCGGTAGTGATGTGGGATTGCGCGTGGCACAGGACCGCCCCCCAGGGCGGCGTGACATGGGCAAGCGCGAGCGCATTGGCCGCCGTGCCGGTGGACACGAGAAAGACCGCCACCTCGCGCTCAAACATTTCGGAAAACAGTACTTCCACCCGCCGCGTCGCCTGGTCATTGCCATAAGCCAGCGCGTATCCCTGGTTGGCGGCGGCGATCGCGGCCATGATTTCAGGCGCGACCGCGGCCGCATTGTCGGAGGCGAAATTCATCAAGACCTCATGTGTAAGAGCATCCGCTCGACGCCTCAGCCATGTCGATCACAACCACCACTCCCACGCCCGCCGGCCCGGCCCATCCGCCCGGCGGTCGAGCGAATGCTCCCGCGCCGGCAAGAATGCAAATGCCCAGCAACGATCGGCGCGCCGCCCGCTTCTACCGAATGACGCAACGGCAAAGCGATTATCCGTTTGACGGTCGCGCCGTTGGTGCCAGAATGCGAGCCAGCCAACAACCTGCTGCCAGCGCGGGTTGGCGTTGCGGATGTTGGCGCCGCGACGGCTTGAATCCGTGTCAAAAGTTTGGCAAGGTAGTTAGGACAGTATTGCTGTCCCACTTTGTATCATGCCCCGGTGCCGGCAGGCGATCCGCAAGGACGACGCTTCGCGCGCCAGGGCTGCGGGCGGTGCGCGCGCGGCGGCGCCAGGGAACGAGCAGCCCAATCGCGCGCCGCACAGGATGGTAAGCGCTGGGGCTGCCCGTCACGACATGGGTTTGCCTGCGGGCCGGCGCGACAGGCGGTCGGCGCGCCGAGCGGGCGCCGCAGACGCGGCAGTTGCGCCGCAAGGCGCGGTGGATGCGACATGCGCCGCCAGGCGCAGCGGAGTTGACGATGGTTGCGACGCGAATTGGCAAGGCGCCAGGGCCGGCAATCGATTGTGCCGGCGCCGCCGCGCGTGCGTCGGCTACGGGCGGCGCGTGGCCCGCCGGCGCGGCGGAACCGCGTGGTCTCTACGATCCGGCATTGCACAAAGCCTCGTGCGGCGTCGGCTTCATCGCCGATATCAAGGGACGCAAATCGCACCGCATCGTCGCCGATGCCTTGACCATCCTGCTCAACCTCGAACACCGCGGCGCGGTCGGCGCCGATCCGCGCGCGGGCGACGGCGCCGGGATTCTGATTCAGATCCCGCATAAATTCTTTGCGCGGCAAGCGGTCAGCCTCGGCTTTGAACTGCCACAGCCCGGCCAATACGCGGTCGGCGCGCTGTTCATGCCGCATGACGACGCCTGGCGCCACGAGATCATGCAGGTCTATGCCGACGCGGTGGCGCGCGAGGACATGCGCCTTCTCGGCTGGCGCGAGGTGCCGACGGACAATTCCACGCTCGGCGTCTCGGTCCGGCCGACCGAACCCAAGCACATGCAGGTGTTCATCGCCCAGGGCGAGCACGCGCTGTCGGCAAGCGACTTCGAGCGCCGCCTCTACGTCCTGCGCAAGACCATTTCGGGAATTCTTTATAAGCGGGTCGAGCGGCGCAATTCGGGCTATTATCCGGTGTCGGTTTCCTGCCGCACCATTATTTACAAAGGCATGTTCCTCGCCGACCAGCTTGGCACCTATTATCCCGACCTCAACGACGAAAGCTTCGAAAGCGCGCTGGCGCTGATCCATCAGCGATTTTCGACCAATACGTTTCCCACCTGGTCGCTGGCGCATCCCTACCGCATGATCGCGCATAATGGCGAGATCAACACGCTGCGCGGAAACAACAACTGGATGGCGGCGCGCCAGGCCTCGGCACGCTCGGCGCTATTGGGCGACGACATCACGCGGCTGTGGCCGATCTCCTACGAAGGCCAGTCCGACACCGCGTGCTTCGACAACGCGCTCGAATTCCTCACCCAGGGCGGCTACCCGCTGGCGCATGCGGTGATGATGATGATTCCCGAAGCCTGGACGGGAAATCCGTTCATGGATGAGGAGCGGCGCGCGTTTTATGAGTACAACGCCGCCTTGATGGAGCCCTGGGACGGGCCCGCCGCCATCGCATTCACCGACGGCCGCCAGATCGGCGCGACGCTCGATCGCAATGGCCTGCGGCCGGCGCGCTTCATGGTCACGCGCGACGAGCGCATCATCATGGCCTCGGAAATGGGCGTGCTGCCCATTCCCGAGAAGGACATCATACGGAAATGGCGATTGCAGCCCGGCAAGATGCTGCTGGTGGATATCGAGGAAGGCCGCCTCATCCCGGACGAGGAAATCAAGGCCAGCCTTGCCCGCAGCCACCCCTACATGGAATGGCTCGCGCGTACGCAAATCGTGCTCGAGGAACTCGCCGCACCGCCGACGCGCGCGGCACTGTCGAATCTCAGCCTGCTCGATCGCCAGCAGACCTTCGGTTACACGCAGGAGGACATAAAGATCCTGATGTCGCCGATGGCGACGACCGGCGAGGAAGCCGTCGGCTCCATGGGCAACGACACGCCGATTTCGGCGTTGTCGGACCGGTCCAAATTGCTGTTCACCTATTTCAAGCAGAATTTCGCGCAGGTCACTAATCCGCCGATCGATCCCATTCGCGAGGAACTCGTCATGAGCCTCGTGTCGATCATCGGGCCGCGACCGAACCTGTTCGACCTCGAAGGCATCTCCAACACCAAGCGGCTCGAAGTCCGCCAGCCGGTGCTCACCAACGAGGACCTGGAAAAGATCCGCTCGATCTCCGACATCAGCGATTCGCACTTCCGCTCGCTCACGCTCGACATGACCTGGCCAACCGAGCAGGGTGCGGAGGGACTGGGGCCCGCGCTTGCCAACCTGTGCGCGCAATCGGAGCAGGCCGTTGGCGATGGAATCAACATCATCATCCTGTCAGACCGCGCGAGCGGGCCTGATCGCGTCCCCATCCCGTCGCTCCTGGGTTGCGCGGCCGCGCACCACCACCTGATCCGCAAGGGCCTGCGCACGTCCGTCGGACTGGTCGTTGAATCCGGCGAGCCGCGCGAGGTGCACCATTTCGCCTGCCTCGCCGGCTATGGCGCCGAAGCGATCAACCCCTACCTGGCATTCGAATCGCTCAAGGCCATCAAGGACGAACTGCCGCAGAAGCTCGACGAGAAGGAGATCGTCAAGCGCTACATCAAGTCGATCGACAAGGGACTGCTCAAGGTGATGTCGAAAATGGGCATCTCGACCTATCAGTCCTATTGCGGCGCGCAGATATTCGACGCGATCGGGCTGCGATCGGACTTCGTGGCGGAGTTCTTTACCGGCACCGCGACGCGCATAGAAGGCGTGGGGCTCGGCGAGATCGCGCAGGAATGCGTGCGCCGTCACCGCGACGCCTTCGGCGACGCGCCGATCTACCGCAGCATGCTCGACGTCGGCGGCGACTATGCCGTGCGCCTGCGCGGCGAGGATCACGTGTGGACAGCGGAGACCGTCGCCAAGCTGCAACACGCGGTGCGCGGCAACTCGCAGGAGCGCTATCGCGAGTTTGCCAGGATCGTCAACGAGCAGGCGGATCGCCTGCTTACGATCCGCGGCTTATTCCGCATCAAGGAGGCGAGCGAGGACGCGCGCGCGCCGGTTCCCCTCGATGAGGTCGAGCCGGCACCGTCCATCGTGCGGCGCTTCTCAACCGGCGCCATGTCGTTTGGCTCGATCTCGCGCGAAGCCCACACCACGCTCGCGATCGCCATGAACCGCATCGGCGGCAAGTCGAATACAGGGGAGGGCGGCGAGGAGGCAGATCGCTTCAAGCGGCTGGACAATGGCGATTCGATGCGCTCGGCGATCAAGCAGGTAGCATCCGGCCGCTTTGGCGTGACCACCGAATATTTGGTCAATTCCGACGTCATGCAGATCAAGATGGCGCAGGGCGCCAAGCCCGGCGAAGGCGGCCAGTTGCCTGGACACAAGGTCGACAAGACCATCGCCAAGGTGCGGCATTCGACGCCTGGCGTCGGGTTGATATCGCCGCCGCCGCATCACGACATCTATTCAATCGAGGACCTGGCGCAGCTCATCTACGACCTCAAGAACGTCAATCCGACTGGCGACGTATCGGTCAAGCTCGTCTCCGAGGTCGGCGTCGGCACCGTCGCAGCGGGCGTTTCCAAGGCGCGCGCCGATCACGTCACCATCGCCGGCTTCGAAGGCGGCACTGGCGCCTCGCCGCTCACATCGATCAAGCACGCCGGCAGTCCGTGGGAGATCGGGCTCGCCGAAACGCATCAGACGCTGGTCGCCAATCGCCTGCGCGGGCGCATCGCGGTGCAGGTCGATGGCGGCATGCGCACCGGGCGCGACGTCGTCGTCGGCGCGCTGCTCGGCGCCGACGAATTCGGCTTCGCCACCGCACCGCTCATCGCCGCCGGCTGCATCATGATGCGCAAGTGCCACCTCAATACTTGCCCGGTCGGCGTCGCGACGCAGGACCCGGTGTTGCGCAAGCGTTTCAAGGGCGCGCCGGAGCACGTCATCAATTACTTCTTCTTTGTCGCGCAGGAGGTGCGCGAACTCATGGCGGCGATGGGATATCGCCGCTTCGACGACATGATCGGCCAATTGCAGATGCTCGATCAGCAGCGCGTGATCGCGCATTGGAAGGCGCGCGGATTGGATTTCTCGCGCCTGTTCTACAAGCCGGACGCGCCGCCGCAGGTCGCGATTTTTCATTGCGAGAAACAGGATCACAAGATCCACGATATTCTCGATCGCAAGTTCATCGCGCAGGCGCAGTCCGCGCTCGAAGGCCGCGCGCCGGTGCGCATCGCCTCGGCGATCCGCAATACCGACCGCAGCGTCGGCGCCATGCTGTCCGGCGAGGTCGCACGCCGCCATGGCCACGCTGGCCTGCCCGACGACACGATACGCGTGCACCTCACGGGTACCGCCGGGCAGAGCTTCGGCGCCTGGCTGGCGCGCGGCGTGACGCTCGAACTCGAAGGCGAGGCCAATGATTACGTCGGCAAGGGCCTATCGGGCGGACGCATCATCGTGCGACCGCCCGCCGACAGCGCGATCGTCGCCGAGGAGTCCATCATTGTCGGCAATACCGTGCTCTACGGCGCCATCGCCGGCGAATGCTATTTCCGCGGGGTCGCCGGCGAGCGCTTCGCCGTGCGCAATTCCGGCGCCATCGCGGTCATCGAAGGCGCCGGCGACCATTGCTGCGAATACATGACCGGCGGCATCGTCGTCGTGCTCGGCAAGACCGGCCGTAACTTCGCCGCCGGCATGTCGGGCGGCGTCGCCTATGTCCTCGACGAGGACGGTGGATTCGCGACGCTGTGCAACTTGGCAATGGTCGATCTCGAACCCGTGCCCGAGGAAGAGGAAGCCAACGCGCGCTTCTTCGGTCATGCCGCTGACCTGGAGACGTCGGGCCGCGTCGACGTCATGGCCGACCTCACGCAGTTCGACGCGCAGCGGTTGCGCATTCTGGTCGGCCGGCACGCCCGCTTCACCGGCTCGCGCCGCGCCGCGCATATCGTGGAGAATTGGCGCGATTTCCTTCCCCGGTTCCGCAAGGTGATGCCGGTCGAGTACCGCCGCGCGCTGGCCGAGCTGGCGAAGGAAAAGGCGGCCGCGATGCTGGCGGCGGAATAGCGCATGCGCAACGGTTCGAGCCAACGCGCGCCTTCGATGGGCGCATTGAAAGGCTGGCGACGCGCCGCGCGGGCGGCCTTGCGCGCGCGCCGCGTTTCCATGGGGCGCGCGCGCCATGGGTAAGGTCACCGGCTTCCTCGAATTCGAGCGCAACGAGCGCGACTACGCACCGGTCGAGGAGCGCGTCAAGAATTGGCGCGAATTCGTCATCCCGCTGCCGGAAAACGAGACGCGCGAGCAGGCGGCGCGCTGCATGAATTGCGGCATCCCCTATTGCCACACCGGCTGCCCGGTCAATAACCAGATTCCCGACTGGAACGACCTCGTCTATGCCGGCGACTGGCAGGAGGCCGCGCGCAACCTGCACTCGACCAACAATTTTCCCGAGGTAACCGGGCGCATCTGCCCGGCGCCTTGCGAGGCGTCGTGCACGCTCAATCTCGATGACAATCCGGTCACCATCAAGACCATCGAATGCGCGATCGCCGACCGCGCGTTGGAGAACGGCTGGGTGGTGCCGCAACCCGCTGCCGTAAGGACGGGCAAGAAGATCGCGATCGTCGGTTCCGGACCCGCCGGGCTTGCCTGCGCCCAGCAACTCGCGCGCGCGGGTCATGACGTTCATGTCTATGAACAGCACGCCAAGGCCGGCGGCCTGTTGCGCTATGGCATTCCCGATTTCAAGATGGAAAAGCAGATCATCGACCGTCGCGTCGCCCAGATGCAGGCCGAAGGCGTCACTTTCCATTACAACGCCCATGTCGGCGTCGGATTTGCGACCGCGCGCCTCTTCGGCGAGCACGACGCTATTGTGCTGGCGTGCGGCGCCGAGAAAAGCCGCGACCTGCCGATACCCGGCCGCGACCTCGACGGCATCCATTTCGCCATGGACTTCCTTCCGCAACAGAACCGGCGCGTCGCGGGCGAGCCGCAACCGGGCGTCACGCCGATCCTGGCGACCGGCAAGCACGTCGTCGTCATCGGCGGCGGCGATACCGGCTCCGATTGCATCGGGACCGCCATTCGCCACGGCGCGTTGTCAGTCACCAATCTGGAGATCATGCCGCAGCCGCCCGACCGCGAGGACAAGCTGCTGACCTGGCCGGATTGGCCGCTGAAGCTGCGCACGTCGTCGAGCCATGACGAGGGTGCGGCACGCGAGTTCGCGGTGATGACACAGGGGTTTTCCGGCGTCGCCGGCAACAAGGTTGCAAAACTGCGTTGCGTGCGCGTGGACGATCGCTTCAAGCCGATCGCGGGTAGCGAATTCGACATCGACGCCGACCTGGTGCTGCTCGCCATGGGCTTCGTGCACCCCATTCACGAAGGCATGGTCGCCACGCTCGGGCTTGACCTTGATTCGCGCGGCAATGTGAAGGCCGACACGCTCGCCTATCGGACATCGCTCGACAAAGTGTTCGTCGCCGGCGACATGCGGCGCGGACAGTCACTCGTTGTCTGGGCGATCCGCGAGGGGCGCCAGGCGGCGCATGCGGTCGATGAGGCGCTCATGGGCGCGACGACCCTGCCCCGCTGAGTTCCACAATATCGATCGCCGCGCGGGCACCAAGAACACGGCGCAGCGTTGCGCTGCGTATTTGCCCGACGGACAGA
The DNA here is from genome assembly GCA_016195095.1 of Pseudomonadota bacterium. Lineage (GTDB taxonomy): Bacteria > Pseudomonadota > Alphaproteobacteria > Rhizobiales > Xanthobacteraceae > JACQAE01. The sequence continues at coordinate 5,764 of JACQAE010000007.1, read as the reverse complement.
TCGCGATATCAGCGGAAAAACGGAACGAAAAATCCCGATGACGGCGGCCGCGACGGGCGGCGTTGGCGCGCCACATTGGCCGGCGGCCGTGGCGGGCCGGCGGCCGCCGGCGCGTCCGCGATGCCCGGCGATCGCGATGGCAGCCCGGCGCTCACGGCGCCCAACGGCGCGGCGCGCGGCGGCTCGGCGATGACCGGCATGGTGGTCGTCGTCGCCGCCGGGTCCGTCCCCATCGGCGCGACGCCACGGCGGGGCCATGCAAAATCATCGGCGCGGCCTGCGGGCGCGGGAATCGGTTCGCCCTTGACCAGAACGTGGGTCGCGATGGTGTTGCCGGCGGCCTGGTGTGGGTCTTCGGCACCAAGAAGATCGGTGGCGGCGTTGGAAACCGCGGTGAGCGGAATGACCGGACCGACGAGCGGCCGCGGCGTCGGACCGCCGACGCGCGATTCCGGGGTCTGCGGCAGCGGGTCCTGCGGAAAAGGCAGTGCGACCGGCGTCGTGCGCGCGGCGAGGACGCGCTGGATCTCGCGCTCGACATAATGCGCGAGCTTGCGCGCGCCCGCCTTGGTGAAGTGAACACCGTCGGCGCTGCGCAAGCGGCGGGTCTGGCCCTCGAAATCCGCGCCTTGCGTCACGTAGCGCCCATTTTCGTCGGCAAAACCGTCCCACAAATCGACATAGACGATGCCGGCGCGTTCGGCGCGTGCGCGGAACAATTCGTTGAGGAAATTCATGTCGCCCGTCGCCCGCGTGCCGCGAATCGGCGGTAGTCCGACCCAAACGATCGCGACGCCGCGTGACTTGAGGGCCGCGACCGTATCGTCAATCCGCTTTGCATAGGCTTCCGACCATTTCTCGGAGCGGAATTCATAGGATTGCACCGGCGCGCTGGGGCGCGTTTCCGGCACGATGATCCCCGGCTCGGGCGGCACGGCGGCGGCATCCTCGGGCTCGCGCGGCGGCGATTGCGCGGCCTCACCGTCGCGACCCGGCGCGGGCGCCTGGCGTCCACGGAGCACAACCGGTTGCGCGCGCTCGCGGATCGCGTGGCGATCATGCAGCCCGATCATCATGACGGCGATGGTCGGCGAACCAACGGCAAGAAATTCGCGCGCGTTCTGCACCCAGTCAGGATGGTCCGCGCGGGTATCGTTGCGCACCAGGCCCGACGCGGCGCTGTGCTTGCGCAGCACCGCGATGTCCGGCATCTCGGCATAGGCGAGCTCAAGGCCATAGGCCAGCCAGTCCGCCATCGAATCGCCCATGACCACGACCGTGGTCGAAGGCTCGCCCTCGATCTTGCGCGCCGCGGGGGCACGCGAATTGTCCGGCGGCGGGCCGCGCTGCTCGGGCCGGCGTAGGCGAAATTGTGGATCGAAACGGAAATCGAAAAACGGAAACCTGTCGTCAAAAAACTGCGCCTGGGCGGAGATCGACGCCGCCAGCGTAAACGGCAACGCCGCCGCCACCAGCATCAAAAGCTGGAGCGCACCCGCCACAAGCCTCCGCGATTTCGTCGCCACCATCGTGAACCCATGCCGGGTCGAATTGACCGAATTGCGGCGGAAGCAGGCGACGTTACCACCCCGTCGCGGTCGATCAGCGCGCACGCGCATGACGGCGCATACGTCGTTCGATTGCCCATTCCCGCGCGTGCGAGCAAGCATACGCCATCCACAGGACGCAATCCAGCAGCCCGCGTCCGCAAGGCCACGCCAAAACCGCCACGCGGCCGCTCGGGTTGTCCACACCGGAAGCGAATATCGGCCGGCCCGGGCCTATTGGCGGCGCAGCCGATCCAAGAGGTCGGCGGTCGCGAAACCGTCGGCGATGAGCCCGGCGGAGACCTGGAAGTCGCGGATCGCGGCGCGCGACTTGGGCCCCAAGCGCCCGTCCGGCTCGCCGACGTTGAAGCCCCTGCGCGCGAGGATTTGCTGCATTTCGGCGCGTTCGCCCAATGACAGCACGCGTTGCTCGCGCGGCCAGTCCTGCGCGAACGGCGCGCCACCGCGCAGCCGGTCGGCGAGATGCCCGATCGCAAGCGCATAGGCTTCGGCCGGGTTGTATTTCATGATCACCCGGAAATTCTGCAACATCAGGAAGGCCGGACCGCGCACGCCGGCGGGAACCAGCAGGAACGCGCGCTCGCCAGGGTGTGCGAACGGCTCGCGATTGGCGCGCCGAACACCCATGCGCTCCCAATCGCCGAGCGTCATCTGGCGCGAGCGATCGGCGAGCAGAAAGTCGAAATTGGCCGGCAGCGCGACCTCGTAACCCCAGGTCTGCCCAGCCGCCCAGCCGTCACGGCGAAAATTATTGGCCGTCGAAGCCATGGCATCGGCAATCGAGGCAATGATGTCGCGGCGGCCGTCGCCGTCGAAATCCACCGCATGGCGCTTGAACGTGGTGGGCATGAATTGGGTTGGCCCGAATGCTCCCGCCCACGAACCCTTGAACTGATCGGGTGCAACGTCGCCGCGCGCGACGATCTCCAGCGCGGAGAGAAATTCCTCGCGAAAATAAGGCTGGCGGCGGCCGACGCAGGCGAGCGTCGCCGTCGAGCGCAACACGGGACGCCCACCGGCCAGCGCGCCATACCTGGTTTCGACGCCCCATACGGCCGCCAAGATATGACGGTCAACGCCATAGCTGCGCTCGACGCGGTCGAACACGCCGCGGTGCTCGGACAATAGCTCGCGACCGCGCAAAATACGCTCCTCGCTCACCAGGAGGTCGAGATAGTCCCAGAAGGATTTCGTGAATTCCGGTTGAGAATCAAGAAGATCCATGATCCGCAGGTCGGCGGTCAAAGGCAATGCATGGGCCGTGTAGCTGGCGCGCGAAATACCCCGCCGTTGCGCCAGCGGCCACAGCTCCTCAAGGCATTGGGTGAAATTGGCCGCCGCCGCGCGGATCGATTGCGCCGTCATCAGCGGATGGCCGGAGGCGCCCGCCTCCCCGCTCCATTCGCGCGCGGCTGAGTTGCCAGCGGACGGGATGCTTGCCGTGGTCGCGGGCGCGACCGCGCGCGCCGCCGCCAAACCGTCCTGCGATTGCGCCGGCAGGCACCCGGCGCACGTCACCGCCAGCGCGGCGATGGCGGTCGTTCGCCGCAGCATTGCCAAAAGCTCCGAATTTTGCAGGTTCGATTTCCTTGCCATGGATTTTCGCAGACGCCGGACCAAATGTCAGCCGCCATAGGGCGCGACGATCGTTACCTTGCGCTTAACGGCCGGCGGCGCCGGCGCCGCCAGAGCATTTTCGGGCGAAGTTGGAACCGGTTCACCGTGGAAAATCGGTGGACCGGCGCCGTATCCCGTGGTTTTTGCCGCCATGAACCGGTAGCGAGCCTTACCGCTCCCCGATTCGACAGGTATGCCATTGCCATGAAACCGATCCGCAAAGCGATCTTCCCCGTCGCCGGCCTTGGCACGCGTTTCCTACCCGCGACCAAGGCCATGCCCAAGGAGATGCTTCCGGTGGTCGACCGGCCGCTGATCCAGCACGTGGTGGACGAGGCGCGCGCGGCGGGCATCGAGCATTTCATCTTCGTGACCGGGCGCAACAAGGGCGTCATCGAGGACCATTTCGACCGCCAATATGAGCTTGAGCAAACACTCGGCGAACGCGCGCGGCGCGCCGACCTGGCGTTGCTCGCGCACGACCTTCCCGGTCCCGGCCAGACCAGCTTCACGCGCCAGCAATCCCCGCTCGGGCTCGGCCATGCGGTGTGGTGCGCGCGCGAAATCGTCGGCAACGAACCCTTCGCGCTGCTGCTGCCGGACGTGCTGGTGCAGGCGCCGCACGGCTGTCTGGCTCAAATGATCGACGCCTATCGCGACCTCGGTCCCAACGCCAACATCGTTGCCGTCGAGGAGGTGGCGATGGAGCGCATCCACATGTATGGCGTCGTGGGCGTTGGCCGCGCGCGCAACCGGGCGTTCGAGATCACGCAGATGGTCGAGAAGCCGGCGCGCGAGCAGGCGCCGTCCAACCTGAGCATCACCGGGCGCTATATCCTGCAACCCGAGATTTTCTGGCGCGCGAGGATTTGGGCCCCGCGCTGCGCGGCGAGATTGCCGCATTGCTCAAGTGAACGCGCGCGCCATTGCGCGTTCAGCGTTGCAGCCGCAGGCCGACGAGAAACGCGGTCGACGAATAGTCGGCCGCAGGCGTGGTCGAACGCAACCAGTCCTGGCGCAGCTCGCCCTTGATCTGGACGGTGCGCGTGAGCTTATAGGTCAATATCGCCGCCAGCGAATAGCGATCGTCGCGCCGCGGCGACCCGATGTAATCGTCGAAGCCGAAGCCGATGCGCACCGTGCCCAGAAGCCACCTCCGGAACGAATGATCGACTTGCAAACCGACGTCGCGCCGCAGGACGCCGGATATTCCCGCCACGATGATCTCGTCGGCGGTCGCGCGCGCGGTGAGGCGAACCTGCGTCAACGCCGACGCCGTCCACAGCAGCGACGCATCGAAGACGACGCCGCGCAGGTCCGCCAAAAGCGGATCCTTGTAACTGCGGGTGAGGTAGCCGCCGGACAATTCGCCGGTCAGCTTGCGCGTGATCTCGAATGTCGTGCCAGCGCGCACGGTATTGCCGGTCGAATCGCGCTGCGCGCCGGTCCTGTCGACCGCGACGTCATGCACGCGCGAATCGAGCACGACCTCCACGAACGGCTTGACGCCCGGCGTGAGCTCGTAGCCGCCGCGCAGCGCCCCACCATACTGGTTGAAATCGCGGTCATTATTGCTGGCGCTCGTGCCGTCGGTGAGCGTGGAACTGGCGAACGCGGTGCGGTCGATGCTCGCACGTGCGCCGATTTCAAAGCGGTTGAGGCGCTGCACGTAGCCGAGCGTTCCACCCGTAGTGGTGAAGATAGGCAGTTTGGCGAGCCCGACTTGAATATTGGGACTGCCGGGATTGTCGGTCGATAAGAGCAGGCGCCCCTCGATATCGAAACGCGACAGGCTCGTCGCGTCGACGCGCGCGTTGACCCTGGAATCAAGGAACGGCCGGCTCAGGTCGGGCGTGAATTCGCGAAAATAGTTGGTGTAGTTGCCGCGGATGTCGGCATTGAGCGCGTGGCGCGCCCATTGCGACCGCACCATGAGTTCGGGCGCGATGATGGTCAGGGTCGAGCCGCGCCCGCCGCGCACGTGCTGGGGATTGCTGTCAACGCCGGTGGTCACTTCGAGCGCCGGGCGCACAAGGAACGCGCCGGCATGAAATCCGACCGGCGCAAACGCATCGTCCTCGCGAACGGTGCGGCGGCGCGGGGGCTGGTCGCCAATGCCGGCACGCAGATCGGTGGCGGCGTTCGCCGGCGCGCCGCGCCGATTGGATCGCGGATCGACGCGCGCGGACGCCGCCGTCGGCAAATTCGCCGAGGTGGCGGCCGCTCGCCGCGCCCGCGGTACGGTGAGCGCGCGGCGCGGCGTCGCGCGTCCACTGCGCAGGCGACGGCTGGATGGGCGCATGGACACGAAGCCGGTCGTGCCCGCGCCCGCGGCCGGCGGCGTTCCAAAGGTTGGCACCGCGAAATTTTGCGGACCGCCGCCTGGCGGGCGCGCGGGCCGGCGCAAGCGCTGCACGCGACGCGGATCGCCATCGGGAACCGGACGCAGCAACGCGGCGGTCGTGGTTGGGTCGGCGATGGTCGTCGTGACGGCCGCGGACGCCGGCGCCGGCGCCTGCGCCTGCGCGCGCCAAGCGCCAGCGGCGGCAAGAACAATGCTGGTGCCGAGCGATGCGGCG
>JACQAE010000110.1 GCA_016195095.1 Pseudomonadota bacterium | reverse complement strand
GGCAAGACCGTGATGCTGCAGAACATCGCGCATGCCATCGTCGGCAACCATCCCGATTGCTACCTGATCGTGCTGCTGATTGACGAGCGCCCGGAGGAAGTGACGGAAATGCAACGCTCGGTGAAGGGCGAGGTCATCGCCTCGACCTTCGACGAACCGGCCTCGCGCCACGTGCAGGTCGCTGAAATGGTGATCGAAAAGGCCAAGCGCTTGGTCGAACACGGCCGCGACGTGGTGATCCTGCTCGATTCGATCACGCGTCTCGGCCGCGCCTACAACACCGTGGTGCCGTCATCCGGCAAGGTGCTGACCGGCGGTGTCGACGCCAATGCGCTGCAGCGGCCGAAACGCTTCTTCGGCGCCGCGCGCAATATCGAGGAAGGCGGCAGCCTGACCATCATCGCTACCGGCCTCATCGACACCGGCAGCCGCATGGACGAGGTCATCTTCGAGGAATTCAAGGGAACCGGCAATTCCGAGATCATTCTCGATCGCAAGGTGGCCGACAAGCGCACCTTCCCGTCCATGGACATCACGCGTTCCGGCACGCGCAAGGAGGAACTGCTCACGCCTCCGGCCGTGCTCAAGAAGATGTATGTGCTGCGCCGCATCCTCAATCCCATGGGCACCATGGATGCGATCGACTTCCTGTTGGACAAGCTGCGCAATACCAAGACCAACGACGAATTCTTCGAATCGATGAATACCTAAGGCGGCGACAAGGGTCCGACCTATCGCGTTCGCATTGTCGCGATCGCGTTCGCCGCTCGGTCCTATGCTCGCATGGCGGTGAGCGCGGCCGGCAGCTGCGCGGCTTCACGCACCGGCAGCGAGCAGGTCTCGCCAACGCACACAAATGCCGCGCCCACCGGCTCGATCGCGATTTTCTCGCGCGCCGGATGGCCGGCGGCGAGCGCGTCGGCGCTTGCGGCGTGGACAACGATGCGGTCGATGAAAGGCACGGCGCGCGCCGCCGCGAGCAGGCCCTCGGCCGCCGGCCCGGTTCCGGTGACGACGATCTCGGCGGCGTGCAGGCGCATGTCGAGCGCGTTGAGCAGGCTCATGTGGCCGAACATGTTTTCCGCCGCCAGCGGCAACAGGCCATCGAACAGACGCTCGGCGCGGCTGCGCCATTGCGCGTCGCCAGAGAGAACCGCAAGCCGCACGAGATTTTGCGCGATCAGCCCGTTGGGGTTGGGGATGGCGTCATCGTGGGTGGAATCGGGGCGTAGCAGCAGCCCCTCGGCGTCATCGGCGGTAAGGAAATAGCCGCCATTGTGCGCGTTGACATAGTGCGTCTCAAGCGCCGTCTGCCAGGCGAGGGCGCGCTCGAGCATGGCGCGCTCGCCGGTTGCCTCGTGGAGGGCGAGCGCTGCGCGCACCATGGCGGCGAAATCGCTGGCGAGCCCGGGATAGACGAGCCGCCCCGCCCGCCAGGAATGGCCGAGCCGCTCGCCGCGCGTCATCGCGCCGGCGATGAAATCGAACGCGCCGCGCGCCATCGCGATCCACGCCGGCTCGCCGAACGCGAGCCCGGAATGCGCGAGCGCCGCGATCATGAGGCCGTTCCAATCGGCCAGCACCTTGTCGTCGAGGCCCGGACGTACGCGTTTGCCGCGCGCCGCGAGCAATTTATACCGCAATGCAGCAAGGCGGCTTTCGACGTTCATGCTGCGCTCATTGTGGCGTCCGAATTGCCCCGCCGGGCGTACCTTATTAGGCGCAGGAGCGGGGTCGAGCGAATCGTCTAAGTATTTGAGGCGATTGAGAATATTATGACCTTCGAAATTTCCGCCGGTGCTCACGTCATAATGCTGTGCAAAATATTGGGCGTCGTCCTTGCCCAGCAGGTCGCCAATTTCGGCGGCCGACCAGACATAGAATTTGCCCTCCTCGCCCTCCGAATCGGCGTCAAGCGAGGCGGCGAAGGCGCCCTCCTCGGTGGTCATCTCACGCTGCAGCCAGGCGACGGTTTCATGCGCGCGCTGGCGGAACAGGTGGTGGTCGGAGCGCCTGAAGGCGAGCGCCAGGAGTTCCAGGATCTGGGCATTGTCGTAGAGCATCTTTTCGAAATGCGGCACCAGCCAACGCTCGTCCACGGAATAGCGCGAGAAGCCGCCGCCGAGATGGTCGTAGATTCCGCCCTCGCACATGCGGATGAGGGAAAGTTCGGCGGCCGCGAAGAACGGCACGTCGGCGCTGCGGCGGCCGGCGCGCCAGAGCGTCTCAAGCATCGCGCATTGCGGAAACTTGGGCGCGCCGCGCAGCCCGCCATGTACCGGGTCGATGGCGCCGGCAAGCCCGCGCGCCACCCGGTCGAGCTCGGCGCGGCCGATGACCAACCGGCCCGCCGGGCGCGCCTTCTGCGCCAGCCGTTCCATGAGCGCGGCGCGGTTGTGATCGATGCGCTCGGGCTCCTCGCGAAACAGGCGCGCGATTTCGCGCAGCACGTCGACGAAGGCCGGGCGGCCATAGCGCGTGACATTGGGAAAATAGGTCCCGCCCCAGACCGGTTCGCCCTTGGACGTGAGAAACATGGTCAGCGGCCAGCCGCCCTGCTCGCCCAATTGGTGCAGTGACATCATGTAGATCTGATCAATGTCGGGGCGCTCCTCGCGATCGACCTTGATGTTGACGAAGAGCTCGTTCATCACCTGCGCGGTGGCCGCGTCCTCGAAGCTTTCATGCGCCATGACGTGGCACCAATGGCAGGCGGCATAGCCGACCGAGAGCAGGATCGGCCGGTTGCTGCGCGCCGCCTCGGCCAAGGCATCGGGACCCCAGGGCCACCAATCGACCGGGTTGTCCTTGTGCTGCAAGAGGTAGGGCGAGGTCTCGCGCGCGAGACGGTTTTCGCCGGATGACGTGGCGGGCTGCGACATGATCATGGTCCGTTGCGGGCGTTGTTGGCCGGGGGCTGGCCGGCGACCGGCATCGCTTGCGCCCTGCCCGGTTCTTACAATCTGCCCCGGTTGTTACAATCTGCCCCAAGTCAGCGAATAGAGGTCGAAACGGCGGTCCTTGAGGTTGCGCACCGTGCCGTCCTGGCGCGCCGCGCGCAGGCTGTCGAGGCGCAGGTCGGCGATCGCAACCATCTCCACATTCGGCGTCGTGTCGGCGGCGACCCCGTCGCGCGCGAACGGAAAATCGCACGGCGTCAGCACGCTGCTTTGTGAATACTGGATGTCCATATTCTCGACATTGGGCAGGTTGCCGACATTGCCGGCCATGATGACGTAGCACTGGTTCTCGATGGCGCGCGCCTGCGCGCAATAGCGCACGCGGCAATAGGCCTGGCGCGAATCGGTGCAGAACGGAACGAATAGCAGGAGCGCGCCCTGGTCGATGAGGTAGCGCGTCATTTCCGGGAATTGGCAGTCGTAGCAGATCGACACGCCGATGGGGCCGCAGTCGGTTTGCACGATGTCGACGTCGCGACCGCCCTTGATGTTCCACCAATAGCGCTCGTTGGGCGTCGGATGCACCTTGCGCCGCGGGTGCACGCTGCCGTCGCGCAGGCAGACGTAGCAGATGTTGTAGACCTCGCCGTCGGCCTCGCGCGTGGGATGCGAGCCGGCGATGATATTGATGTTGTAGCTCACCGAGAGCCGGCTCATGAGCTCCTTGAAGCGCTCGGTGTAATTGGTCAGCGCCGCGACGGCCTCGGAGGCGGGAATGCGCTGGTTGTCGATGGAGAGAAGCTGCAGCGTGAATAGTTCCGGGAACAGCACGAAATCCGCCTTGTAGTCGGCGACCACGTCGACAAAATATTCGACCTGGTGGGCGAACTCCTCGAAGGATTTCACCGCGCGCTGCTGATACTGCACGGCGGCGACGCGCACCGTCTGCGGACCGCGCGCCGCGCTCGCATCGGCGACGACGATTTCGTCGGGCACCTGCGGATTGCGCCAGATCATGTGCGTGGCGAAGCCGCGCGATTCATGATCGACGGGAAGATAATTGTGCAGGATGCCGATGGGCGTGAAGCCGTTGCGGATCTGGAAGCCGATGACGGGATCGCGCTGGCGCCCGGCCAGCACCATTTCAAGATATTTTTCCGCCGAGCCGACTGAATTCCAGCGCCGATTGAGATTGGGCATGCGGCCGGCAAAAACGATTCCCTTCAGGCGCAGGTGGTGGCAGAGCTTCTTGCGCTCATTGTAGAGCCGCTGCCCGATGCGCAGCCCGCGAAAGTCGGGATCGACGCAGACATCCATGCCGTACAGCCAATCACCAGCCGGATCATGGCGCGAGGCAAAGCCGCGGCCGGTGACCACCACCCAATCATGCGGCTTGAGCGCGATGTCGCCGCCGATGCGGAACGTGGCGCAATAGCCGACGATCGTGTTCTCGTAGATGGCGACGAACTGGCCATCGCGGAAATGATTCTGGTGACCGAGCAATTGCGCTTCGGAATATTGCCCGCTGGGGCCGAGCGTCGCGTAGGCCTTCTTGATGAGGGCGTGGATTGCGGGAACGTCGGCGGTATTGGCGTTGCGCACGACCAGCTTGGGCAGCGATGCCTTGATGCGCGGCTTTTGGATGGTGTCGATCTGAGCGTTCATGCGTGAATTTGTATCCTGTGTGGGCGCGCGGCGCAAAATTGCCGGCGCTGGCGGCGCCTGCCGCGTGGCACGCCGGTGATGCGCGCGCGTGCTTGCGCTATGCGCATGTTTGCGCCAGTTGTAGCGGCGAAATTTGCGTTTTTCTCGACCATGGGCCGCGAAGCGCATTTGCTTGCCGGCGGACGAATTATCCCCTGACGCCATTTATGATGCAATTGGCGACCATTTTCGCGCTCTCATCCGGCCGCCCGCCGGCGGCGATCGGCGTGGTGCGCATTTGTGGGCCGCGCGTGCGCGAGGCGATGACCGCGCTGATTGGTCGCGTGCCGCCGCCGCGCCAGGCCATGCTTGCGCGCGTGCGCGACCCGCGCAGCGGCGAATCGATCGACGAGGCGGTGGCGTTGTTTTTTGCGGGCCCCGCGAGCGAGACCGGCGAGGATGTCGGCGAATTGCAGCTGCATGGCGGCCGCGCGGTGATCGCGGCGGTGCTCGACGCGTTGGCGGCGATTGACGGCCTGCGGCTCGCAGAACCGGGCGAATTCACGCGCCGCGCGTTCGAGAACGGCAAGCTCGACCTGACGCGCGTTGAAGCGTTGGCCGATCTCATCATGGCCGACACGCAGTCGCAGCGGCGCCAGGCGTTGCGCCAGCTCAAAGGGCTCATCGGCGACCGCGCCGAGGAGTGGCGCGGCCGCCTGATCGACGCGCTGGCGCTGGTCGAGGCTGGAATTGATTTTTCCGACGAAGCCGACATCGGCGACGATCAGATGCGGCCGGCGCTGATTGTCGCCGGCGAATTAGGGCGGCAAATCGAGGCTATTCTTGCGCAAGGCGACCGGGGCGAGCGGTTGCGCGACGGCGTGGTCGTGGCCATCGCCGGGCCGCCCAATGCCGGCAAGTCGAGCTTGTTGAACCGGCTGGCGCGGCGCGACGCCGCCATCGTCTCGCCACTCGCTGGCACCACGCGCGATGCTATCGAGGTCCATCTCGATCTTGGCGGCTATCCTCTGACGCTGATCGACACGGCGGGAATTCGCGACAGCGACGATCCGATCGAGCGCGAGGGTGTGCGGGTGATCTTTCCTCAGGGCCAGACCTGCTGTGGCCAGCCAGCGTTTAACTCCGGCTATCGCCGCGAAGCGCGCGACGTGGCTCGGGCGCAGATTCCGCTCTTTCCCAAGCCGATCCCGATCGTTGTGCCATCGGGCTCCTGCGGCGCCATGCTTGCGGTGCACTATCCAGAACTTTTCAACCCGGACGAAGG
>JACQAE010000103.1 GCA_016195095.1 Pseudomonadota bacterium | reverse complement strand
TTGCTGCGTCGTCTCGGCGGTCTTGGTCAGGGTCGTGGCCGCGGCTTCGAGCTCGGTTGAGGCCGAGGACACCGTTCCGATGATGCCGCCGACGGCGGATTCGAACTCGTTGGCCAACCGGCGCATGTCGGCCTTGCGCTGTTCGACGGCGCGTTTTTCCGCCTCGATTTGCTCGACGCGGATGCGCTCGACTTCAAGGCCGTTCTTGCGGAACACCTCGACCGTGCTGGCCATTTGGCCGACCTCGTCCTTGCGTCCGAGCCCGGCGACATCGAGGTCGTATTTGCCTTTCGCCAGTACCTCCATGCAAGCGCCGAGGCTGCCGATCGGTCGCGCGATGCCAAGAATTGCGATGATTATGGCGAAGCCGATACCCAGCAACAAGCCCGCGCCCATCAGGATCACGACCAGGCGCACCGTCGCGTTGGTCTCCTCGGTCAATTGGTCCGATCCTTTTTGGATCGACTTGTCCAAGTCGTTGCGCAGCGCCGTGCTGTTTCTGGCGAGTTCGTCGAAAAGCGGACGCATCTGGTTTCTCAGAATGTTCTGCGCCTCCTCTTTCTGGCCAGCCAAGGCGACCTTGAGCATCGGCGCAACGAGTTGCTGCAATTTATGCGCGTCACTGATGAGAACGCCGATGCGCGTGGCCTCGGCGGGCGTCAGCTCTTTCAAGCGCTTGGTGAATTTCGCATTTTCCTCGAACGCGCTGGTGATCTCCTTCTCGACTTTGCGCATTTCCTCGACATCGGGCTCGGCGATGAGGCGGAGCATGAGATAGCGGGTTTGGTAGATGTTTCGCGCCAGGCGCGGCGCCAGCACCCAGGCCTGCGCGTCGTTTTCGAGAAACTTCGAATAGGCGTGGTCGGTGAACAATATCCGGTTCGAGGTGAACCAGATGCCGCCGATCATGACGACGCCCATCAACGCGATGATCGCCATGATCTTGGTGACGATTCGGAAGCGCGAGAGGAAAGACATGGTGTGACCCTCATGGATTGGGATGAACTGGCAGTGTGGACGCGCGGATCGCGGCGTTGATCGCGCGCCGCGCGGCAAGTCGGTTCGCCACCGACGCTGCCTCGGATGGCCCGCGGCCTGCACGCGCGAACGTCGCAGCGAGGCTCGGTGCTTGACGGGAACGATTGCTTCGGCGCCGATGAGCGATCCGACCCCGACATACGAATCGCAAATGTCGGGACAAGTCAGCCCACGAACGCGTCGAACCGGTGGGGCGACTTAATCCAAAGCGACGCGGATCGTCGCCTTGCGTGGCACCGCTAGAAATACGCCAGACAAAAACGCATCGCCGGATCGTTTGGTGCGATTTCGGGGACGTTTCGCTCGTTGGAAGTCGTCTGCGAGGACATTTGAGGTTCCAATTTTTCGAATTCGTGCCTGGAAACCAGAGGCCACTTCGCAGCCATGCGCCGGCGCGTCACGCCGGGGCATTTCCGCCGGGCGAGCCAGTGCCCACCTCGCCCGAATACACCTTAGTTTAGTATGGTGAATACTTGGTAAATCGACGTTAATTCCGCAAGGTTATGAAGTATTTTGTGTCGTTATAAGGCATGCGGTAAGCGCCGATTCGGCCGCGCGAAAGGGGATTCAATCGTTGATATTACGAGGTTTATTGCAATTTTTTTCCACGCCAGCGACGAATCTACCAGGAACCTTGCTTACTATTATATATTTTCATGACCTATAATTTTACAAATATATACTTTGGAAAATGACGTATTTTGTTCGACTAAATTGAATTCTGCACGCGGCTCTCGCGTATATTTCAGATGATTTTGAATTTCATGCCGTATGCGGCGCCGCTGCCGCTACGGTAGCATTTTGCGATAGTGACGGCGGGCACGCTTCGCCTTTCACCGGCTACGGGAATTCGCGCGATTCATATTGTCTTTTGTCATTTTCGCGGCCGGCCGTTGCCAAACGGCCGACGCGCGAAATCGCCGCGTCATGACGCAGCCATGACGCGGCGCGGTTGCGGCTGGAGCGAATTTTCCGCAAGCGACCGTTCAGGCGGCGCGCACGGTCGTGAGGAACTTTTCGACCTCGAGCTTGAGGCGGTTGCTCTCGCTCGCCAGCGACCGCGCCGAGGAGAGCACTTGCGCGGAGGCCGAACCGGTCTCGCCGGCGCCGCGATTGACGTCGGTGATGTTATTGGCGACCTGCGAGGTGCCGGCCGCCGCCTGCTGCACGTTGCGCGAGATTTCCTGCGTCGCCGCGCCCTGCTCCTCCACCGCCGCGGCGATGGCCGAGGCGATTTCCGCGATGCGCCCGATCGTGCCGCCGATCTCCTTGATCGCGGTGACCGATTCATTGGTCGCCGCCTGCATGCTGGAAATCTGCGCGCCGATCTCGTCGGTGGCCTTGGCGGTCTGCGCGGCGAGCGCCTTGACCTCCTGGGCGACCACGGCGAAGCCCTTGCCGGCCTCGCCGGCGCGCGCCGCCTCGATGGTGGCGTTGAGGGCGAGGAGGTTGGTCTGCTCGGCGACCGAGGTGATGAGCTTGACCACGTCGCCGATACGCTGCGCGGCGTGCGAGAGCTCGCCGATGCGCGCGTCGGTCTTCTCGGCCTGCTTGACCGCCTCGCCGGCGATGCGGCTTGATTCCTGCACCTGGCGGCTGATCTCGTTGACCGAGCCCGCCAGTTCCTCCGACGCCGAGGCGACCGACTGCACGTTGG
>JACQAE010000125.1 GCA_016195095.1 Pseudomonadota bacterium | reverse complement strand
GCCGAGATCGCGGCCCTCGAGGCAGCCAATATCACCGAAATCGTCGTCGCGCGCTTGGAGCAAGGCGACGTGTCGGAGGACGTAGCGGCAGCGGATATCGCCGCGGCGATCGCCGGCGAGCAAGTGCGCGTTGACCGCGCCTTCACCGGCCGCGCCAACTTGTTCGCCGAATGCGCCGGCGTGCTCGTGGTCGACCGGTCGACGATCGACCGGCTCAACAATGTCGATCCCGACATCACGCTGGCGACGCTGCCGGCGCTAGCGCCCGTGGTCGCGGGAAAGATGCTCGCCACCGTCAAGATCATTCCTTTCGCGGTTGCGGGCGCGGCGCGCGATCGCGCGCTCGCGCTCGCGCGCGAGGCGCATCCGCTCATTCGCGTCGCCCCCTACCGGATCGGGAAGGTCGGCGTCGTCTCGACGCGCCTGCCCGGCCTGGCGGAAAAGGTGATTGAGAAAACGCTGCGGGTGACGGCGGATCGGTTGGCGCCGGCGGGCGCGCAAATCATCGCCGACAGGCGCGTCGCGCACGACGCCGCGGCGCTCGCGCGCGCCACCGAGGAGGTGCTGTCCGCGGGCGCCGAACTCGTTCTCATCTTCGGCGCCTCCGCCATCGCCGATCGGCGCGACGTCATCCCCGCCACGATTGAAGCGCTCGGCGGACGCATCGAGCATTTCGGCATGCCCGTCGATCCCGGAAATCTTATTCTTGTCGCGGAATTGCGTGGCATCCCGGTGCTTGGCGCGCCAGGCTGTGCGCGATCGCCGAAGGAAAACGGCTTCGACTGGATCTTGTCCCGGCTTCTCTGCGGATTGCCGATCGTGCGCGCGGACATTACCGGCATGGGCGTCGGCGGGCTGCTGATGGAGATCGTCACGCGCCCGCAACCGCGCGCTGCCGCCGTCGATGACAGCCGCCGCATCGCGGCGATCGTCCTGGCCGCTGGCCGCTCGACCCGCATGGGCGGCTCCAACAAGCTCTTGGCGGAAGTCGCGGGAAAGCCGCTGGTGCGCATCGCGGTCGAGCAGGCGCTCGGCGCTCGGGCGCGCCCGGTCATCGTCGTCATCGGCCATCAACACGAGCGCGTCGAGGCGGTCCTGGCGGGCCTTCCGGTGACGCTGGCGCATAATGCGGCATTCGCCGACGGCCTCTCCACGTCACTGCGCACGGGCCTTGCCCACGTGCCGCCGCACGTCGCCGGCGTCGTCATTTGTCTTGGCGACATGCCGCAGGTCAATAGCGCCCTCATCGACCGCCTGGCGGCGGCGTTTGATCCCGAACGCGGGGCGCTCGTCGTGATGCCGGTGGTCGATGGCAAGCGCGGCAATCCGGTGCTGTGGTCGCGGCGATTTTTCCCGGAACTCGCCACGCTTGAAGGCGATGTCGGCGCGCGTCACCTGATTGCCGCTCACCCTGAGGCTGTTGTTGAGGTGCCGATCGGTGACTGCTCGGTGTTGTTCGACGTGGACACGCCGGATGCGCTTGCCGCGATCAGGGCCGGATTCGCAAATCAATAGCCGCGCCAGCGGCGCCGTGGCGACGCGTCGCGGCGTCACGTTTTTCCCCGACCGGGACGGCAATTGCCACGTTGTCGCGACCGTGCCGCGCGGATGCCTTGCACTCGCGGTCGATGCGGGAAACGCGCGCCTGCGCATTGGAGCATTTTCTGTGGCGAACCGGTTCCCACTTTGCGGGAAAATGCTCTAGCGCCGCGTGAGCAACCCGATATGTCCATAGGCACCAGAGCGCTTGCTGGAATCGGTTGCCCAACCGACTCCCGCCGACCATTCAAAAGGTCCGCTGCGCAGCGCCGTGGCGTGTAGGCCGAGACGGAATTGCCGATAGGTCGTGTCGCCGATGGCGAGCGCCTCCGGCCCGACATAGAGCCGGTCGAACACCCGCGTTCCATAGGCCGCGCGCGCCCAGTGGCTGGCGCCGATGGTCGAGAGCGACGCCGCCACGGCAACCATGGACGCCGCCGTGGGCTCCCACCACATGTCAGCCCCGGCGCGCACGCCGAGATGGCTGCCGCTCAGGCGATTGCCCGGGTCGGCGGGCGAGGGTCGATGATGCTGGGCATCGATGCCACCGAAGATCGTGATCTCGACCCGGTTGATCTTGTAGCGCCATCCCGGCATCAGCGCCGCCAGGTATTGCGTAGCCGCTATGTCGCCGGCACCGGAACGATAGCGATATGTGCCGGCGCCAATCAGCGCCTTGAGCGTGAAGCCCGTCCGCTCAAGCCCGTCTGGCGACCACAGCAGGCCGCCATGGGTGAATTTGCCGTTGCGCCAGAAGTCGCCGCCACTGAAAAGCAAAAGATGCTGCGCGCCAACGCTGTCGCCACCGGCGTCGGCGTGACCGCGCTCTGCGCTCAAGGTCGCCACCGCGATTGTCGCGGCAAGACATCCCGCCACGCGCATGGACGCCTCGGTACTGCCCATCGACGCCGATTTCCGTGTCGAATGGGGCCGCTATCGTGCCGCGTTGCTCGCGACGAGTCGAATCCGAGCGGCGCGGTTGTGCGGCCCCTGTGGACACCGTTTGCGTTGGCGCGCGCCGGTGGCGCGCCGTAAAATGCGCATCGGCCGCGAACTTGGCGGGGGCAACACGTGAACGAAGCGGCGGCGGAGCGGGAACGTTTCGATGCGTCGCAACGCCGCGCATATATCCCCGTGGAGCATGGAGGCCAAAATGCTAGGGAATCGTCCTATTCTACCAATGCCTGCCGTGAGGGGGGTATCCCATCGGCGCATAGGGGAATTATGGGCATCATCCTCAGAGCATTGCGTTTTATTTGGCGTCGCATTGCCGATGTGGGGACGGCAGCGGACGTTCTGGATTTTATCGACCTCAAGACCGTCGTTTGGGGAGCCGTTGTTGGGTTCTTCGCAATGATCGGACTCGGTGCGCTAAACTATGAATGGTCTCCTGCAACTGTGTTCATTGCGGCCCTAGTCGCTGCAATTCTTGCGGCGCTATTTGCCCTGCTGCTGCGTGCCCTATGGCTGGCATTCAAACACCGGCCAGCGAAGGTCGCTGACGTTGTGCTGCAAAGCAACCGGCCGGCCCCGGTTGAGAATACTTGGTTGCCAGTCGTAGAATTGTTTGATCTCGCGGAGAAGCACTATGGCTGGAATTTCAAAGACCCTAGCGTCGAAATTCTGGATTTCATCTACGGTTTGAGGGATGCCGGGCTGCACAAGACCGTCATACTCTGGGGCAAGAAAAACCATGGCGGTTTTGAAAGTACGACCCGTAATGAACCGATGGGGGTGATTAACAAATCACATTGGGGAAGCTATGAGCTGGATATCTTCAAAGCCCTTAATACGCACGATAATTTTTATGTGTGGTCTCTCGACAAACGTCAGGGCGGCAACATTGCCAGCGGCGGGTATGCTGACATTCATGTGAGCCATGATACCGCCGTCAATTGGCTGCGCGACGTGGCGAACAGATATAAAGGTCACACCAAGTGATGACTACTAACGGAACCCCGCGACGCTTCGACCGTCTCCTACAAATGATGGCTACACAGCCTGAGCCTTCGGGAAAGCAGCAAGGAGACAATCGAACATCAGGTAGGGTGCGTGCCGCAGGTTATGGCGATACTCGAACTCGCGCAGGTAAGTCGGCAGGTACTTCGGCGAAACCCAAACGTAAGTCCCCTTGATCCCGCGCTTCACGTTCGCCCAAAACGCTTCAATCGTATTTGTATGAACTTTGCCGCGCACGTATTCTTTCGCGGAGTCGTTCACGGTGGCGTGGTGGTAGTGCTTTGACAGACTGCTGAAGGCCAATGCTTCGTCCGTCGCAACGCGCGTGCCGGGCGTCACGTTTTCGATGATGTGAGGGACGACGCTATCCGCACTGCGGTCGGAGACAACGCGGGTGATCACGTCGCCTTTACGTTCGATCATGCCGAGCACCACGGCCTTGTCGTCGTGGCCCCTGCGGTCAACGCCGCCGATGAAAGTCTTATCGACCTCAACGACCTGAGGACCATCGCCGCGACCGCCGAGCGGCCAATCGCCATCAGTCTCACCCATGTAACGGCGAATGTGGAAGCACATGCGCCAAGCGGTCTTGTAGGTCACTCCCAATTGGCGCTCGACCTCTTTTGCGGCCACGCCGTTCCGGCTGGCGCAGAACAGAAACATAACAAAGAACCAGTCCCGCAAGGGCGTCCGGGTCTTGTCGAAGGGGGTCCCGGCGGTCGGATAGACCTGGTGGCCGCAATGCTCGCACTCGAAGCAGCGACGCTCCTTGACCCGGTAGTAATGGGCTTCCCGGTGGCAGGTGGAACAGGCGAAATGATGGCCGAACCGAACCCGCATCATGTGGGTAAGGCAGGTTTCCTCATCGGGAAACCGCTTCTGGAACTGCCGGATATTCGGACTTTTGACCTTGGGCATTTGCCCCTCCAGCTGGAATGAATGGACTCTAGCAGGTCCCTTCTTACATGTCTATAGGGGATATATACGCAACGCCGGCCTGGGAAGCACTTATCGTCGCGCGCGCCAATTCACCGCTGCACTATGCATCATCGCCCAAAGTTGAAATGTATGGTTGATTTACACCATCGATAGGGGCTTGATGGCGCAACCGACTCCGGTGGCTTGGCGCGCTTGCTTTGGTTGCTTGGTCGCAATCGCAATGCCGGATTCCGAAGACGGAAAAAACAGGCGCGGTAGCCATGTCCTCCAACGAAGCCACCGCTGGCGAGAACGCCGCGCGCGACGCCGAGGCTGGCGCTGGCGCATCGCGACGCCGGTCGATCGGGTTTCTCAACTGGGCGCACGCCATCGACCATTACGTGTTGCTGATTTTTCCAACCGTGGTGATCGGCATGGAAGCGGCGCTGGAGCGCCCCTATGCCGACCTGATCCGACTGTCGACCGCCGCCTTCGTCGCCTTTGGCGTTTTCTCGCTGCCAGCCGGCTGGCTTGCCGACCGCTGGAGCCGCCGTAATATGATGGCGCTGTTTTATCTCGGCTGCGCGGCGGCGCTGGCGCTCGCTGGCCTTTCATCCGGGCTCGTTGGACTTGCGATCGCGATGTTTGTGATCGGGGTCTGCGCTGCGATCTATCATCCGGTCGGCATGGCGATGCTTATTGACGTCGCGCAGGCGCGCGGGCGCACGCTGGCGTTCAATGGCGTGTGTGGCAATCTCGGCGTGGCGCTCGCCGCCGGTATCAGCGCCGCATTGGCGTCCTGGTTTGGCTGGCGCGCCGCGTTCCTGCTGCCGGCCGCCATCTGCCTCGCGACTGGCATCGCGTTCGTCGTGCTGGTGCCCGACGACCGTCATCGCACCGCGACGCGCAAGAAGTCCGCCGAAGTGCCGCTTACCGGTCGCGCCGCCGGCGCCATGTTGGGACTTTATGCCGTGATCTCGCTCGCCGGAGGCTTGGTCTTTAACACCGTGATCATTGCGTTGCCCAAGATCGTCGACGAGCGCCTTGGAGAGGACGTTCCGCTGCTGCTGGTCGGCGGCGTGGCGACCTTGGTGTTCCTGTGCGGCGCCGTAGCCCAACTCGCAGTCGGCCGGTTGGTGGAGTGGTTTCGCCCCTACCTCATGTTTGCCGCGGTGGTGGCGCTGCAATTCGCCGGCATCGTATGGGCGGCCTACGCGTCGGCCTCGATGCTGATCGTCGCCCTCGCGGTGACCATGGCGGGCATCTATGGCCAGGTGACAACCGGTGACATCGTGCTCGCCCGCTATACCGCCGACGCCTGGCGCGGCCGGATTTATTCCGCCCGCTATTTCCTCACCTTTGTGTCCGCAGGTCTTGCCGTCGAGGCAATTTCCTGGCTGCACAGGATCGGCGGTTTTGATCTCGTCCTTATAGCCGTTGCGGCGGTGGCGGCCATCCTTTTGGCAGCCGTGCTTGGGTTCGTCGTGCTGGTTTCCAGCGCCGAAGCGCAGCATGCGGCGATGCAGCCGGCCGAATAGTGGCGCCGGGTGCCGCGCGGAAAGACTTCACCTAGGCGGGATCGATCCGGCGCCCATTTGGCCGGTTCGGCAGCAGTTCCCGCCCGTCACAAAAATGCAACATTTAGTCGATATGGTCCTAATGCGGTTCATGACGAGTACCTCGCGGACCGCGTTTTGACGGCCACGATGGGTTGGTGACGCCGGATGTACGCGCACCTTCTCGTTCGTGGTCGTTGGCATTTTCGCTGGCTCCCAGGACATTTTCTGGCGATTGTGGGAACCGGTTCGCCGCAGGAAATTCGACAAGACGAAATAAGGTCGAGCGCTTTCCGATTCAAATGAAACGGGAAACGCTCCAGCACGCGCCAAATCACCCGCCGAAAAAAATGAAAAAAGGCCCGGAATTGCTTCCGGGCCTTGCATTGCAACCGAGTTGACGTGCGGATCAGAAATCCATGCCGCCGCCCGGAGGCATGGATGGACCGGAATCCTTCTTCTTCGGCAATTCGGCGACCATGGCCTCGGTCGTGATCAGCAGGCCGGCAACCGAAGAAGCGCCCTGCAGCGCCTGGCGCACGACCTTGGTCGGATCGATGATGCCTTTCGACACCAGGTTGACGTACTCACCCGACTGCGCATCGTAGCCGAAATTGTACTGATCCTTTTCCAAGATCTTGCCGACGATGACCGAGCCGTCCTCGCCCGCGTTGATGACGATCTGGCGCGCCGGGTAGGACAGCGCCTTGCGCACGATGTCGACGCCAGTCTTCTGGTCGTCATTGTGAGTGCGGATCTTCTTGAGCACCTCGATCGCGCGCAGCAGCGCAACGCCGCCGCCGGGGAGTATGCCTTCCTCGACCGCCGCGCGGGTCGCATGCATGGCATCGTCCACGCGGTCCTTGCGCTCCTTGACCTCGACCTCGGTCGCGCCGCCGACGCGGATCACCGCGACGCCGCCGGCGAGCTTGGCTAGCCGCTCCTGCAACTTCTCGCGGTCATAAT
>JACQAE010000124.1 GCA_016195095.1 Pseudomonadota bacterium | reverse complement strand
GGGCGCGGCCGCGGCCGGCGTTGTCGCACGCGCCATCGCGCGCGGCGTCTATGAAGCGACAGCGTTGCCATTCGCGGGCGCGTCGCCCAGCTGGCGCGAGCGCTTTGTGCAAATGTCGACGGCGCCCGCGCCCGATGCTGGCGCATGAGGCGCGGCTGCGCTAACCTTAACCACGGCGCGTCGCCGCGCGTTATTTTGTTCGGTTGACACACGCGCATTTTCGGGTTGTGTGGAAATTGATCGGGCGTCCGAAATCGCGCCAACGTCGATGTCCAACATCGCGGTTGGTGCGCCACGATGGGATGACGCAGCCGGCGCGGGATTGACGCATTCGCGAACCCGGGTTGCGCCGTGCGGGATGCGCGCTGACGGCGGTGGCCGGAACGTTCAAGGCAGGCCGCTCATTCGCGTTGGCATGCCGATCGGTTTGGACTTTTGGGGAGTGGTGGCGGACTTGAGTTTGGTTACGAACGTCGTGTGGTTTCGACAAAGCGTGGAGAGATGGTCATGCGTGTGCCGGTTGGGGCGCCGCGCCCGCCCCGGCGCCGGCTCCGGCGGTCGCGCACGTGCCGGAATGCGCCAACCCGAACGCCCTCGGCACGTCGCGCATCGTTGAAATTGACACCAATGGCGGCCCGGGTTTCGGATTCGAACATTTCCGCCAGCACGATTTCCTGCGCAACAACGAAATTGTGCTCACGTTTGACGACGGCCCATGGCAGACGACGACGCCGTCCGTGCTCAAGGCGCTCGCGGACCATTGCGTCAAGGCGACATTCTTCCCCATTGGCAAGCACGCGACCTACTATCCTGAGATTCTCCGCCAGGTCGCCGCCGCTGGGCATGCCGTTGGCAGCCACACGTGGAGCCATGCCGACCTGTCGAGAAAATCGGTCGATGAGGCCAAGGAGGAAGTCGAGAAGGGCATCAGCGCGGTGCGCTTGGCGCTCGGAGCGCCCGGCGCGCCCTATTTCCGGTTTCCGGCGTTGAAGCATCCCCCGGAAGTCGTGACCTATCTTGGCGAGCGCGGTATCGGCATTTTTTCCACCGACATGGATTCCTTCGATTTCAAGATGCGGCGCCCCGACCAGGTCATTGAATCGGTTATGAACAAGCTCAAGAAGCACGGCAAAGGCATTGTCCTGATGCACGATTTCCAGAAGGCGACCGCGGAGGCGGTGCCCGAACTGCTGCGTCAGCTTAAGACCGCCGGCTATAAGGTCGTGCACATGCGGCCGAAACAGGCCGTGGCGTCGTTGCCGCAATTTGACGAGTTGGTGGCCAAGGATACCAAGCTGCCAACGCTAAGCTCGCGTCCGACGTCAAGCGTTGTGCGCACCATCGCGGAATAACTGGCGAATTTCTGCTCGGGCGTGGTCCCGAAAATTGCGATCCGCTTTTCGGATATGATCATGTTCGAAAAGCGGGTTGGAGCCATCGCGCAAATCAATGTGAAACGATAAGGCTCTAAGGGCTAAGAAATCGCTCGACTCCATAAGGTGTCGGATCGCAGAACGGCGTCGCGCCCGTCATCATTTCCGCGACCAACCGCCCGGTCGCGGGCCCAAGCGTCAGCCCCCAATGCGCGTGGCCGATCGCCAGCCATAAATCGGAATGGTTGGGCGCGCGGGCGATCACCGGCCGCGAGTCCGCAAAACATGGCCGGCTACCAATCCATGGTTCAGTTTCGACCCGCTCCCCGAGCGCGACCAGCTCCGTCGCCGCGGGCATCAACCGGTCGAACTGCACCGGTGTCGGCGCCGCGTCGCGATGCGCGAACTCCGCGCCGGTGGTCAGACGAATGCCCTGTGTCATCGGCGCCAGGCAATACCCGACATCGCAATCGAGCACCGGCCGCGACAGCCGCGCATTGCCCGCCGGGCGAAAATGTCGGTGATAGCCGCGCTTGGCCGCCAATGGCAGCCGCAAACCCTGGCGTTCGAGCAGATCGGGCGCCCACGGCCCGAGCGCGACGACGGCAGCGTGCGCATCGACATGACCCTCGCGTGCCTCGACCCGCCAGCGCCCCGCGGCGCGGTGGAGCGAGAGCGCGTTGCCCTCGATGACGACGCCGCCCAGATCCACGAACCGTGCGACCAGCGCGCGCGTCAGCGCCAGCGGGTCGGTGATGCTCACGGCACCGGTCCAATGCACGGCATGGCGAAACACCGGATTGAGCGCCGGTTCGAGTTCACGCGCCGCCTCGGTGTCAAGGACGCGATTGTCGATGCCGAATTCGCGCGCCAGTTCAAGTTCGCGCGCCTGCGCGGCAAAACTCGCATTGCCGCGATAGAGCTTGAGCCAGCCGGCGCGACGCAGATAGCGCTGCGCTCCGGCTTCCGCGATCAAGGCCTCATGTTCGGCGACCGCTTGCGAAAACAACGGCCGCATTGCATGCGCCGTGGCGACGAGCCGTGCCGGCGTCGAGTTGGCGCGGTAAGCCATGAGCCATGGCGCGACGCGCGGCAGAAATGACAAGTGATAATTCGCCTCGCTCGCGCGCTTGAGCGCAATCCACACCAACGCGGCGACACTATTTGGGAACGGAGGCGGAAAAATCGTGTTGCCTTCGATAATGCCGGCATTGCCGAACGACGTTTCCTCGCCGGGCGCGCGCCGATCGACGAGGGCGACCGCAAGGCCGCGGCGCGCCAGGTGCAGCGCGATGCATGTTCCAACAATTCCGGCACCAAGAACGAGAGCGTCGGTGCGCGCCATTGCAAATCCTTCGATCGTTTCCAACGCCGGCCGGGCGCGGATGCCGCCGGCGCTTGGCGGTTTTAGCGCCTGCTGTGGGCAGGGTATATAGCGCGGCAGCGCGAGAGCGTGCCGCCTTGGGCGGCATGCGGACCCCACGCTGGCGCATCAACATTCATCGATTCGGCGCCGGCACAATTTCCGATCTGCCGGCCGCCGCAGATCGCCAAGCCGCTCGTCGCGCGGTAGACGTCCGCACGCCTGAACATGATCGTGAAAGGGAGGAATTCGGTTTGCAAGGAGAGCTTGCACGAAAAAGATCGGACCCCGAAGTCGATGAGGCGGGACTGGCACAGGTCGCGCGTCAGGCGCTGGTCGCGAACGCCGCCCCGGTTGGCTTCGTCGCCAGAATCTGCATTTGCTCGCGGATCATGCGGTCGATAAGGCGATGCCCGGCGATGTTCGTGTTGCTGGCGGCGGAGGCGGCAGGCGCCGTGCGCACGATTTTAGAGCCGTCGGCATAAGTCACCGTCGTGGTGATGGAACCATCGGCGTTGACGGTGCTTGTGCTGCCGGCGCCTTTGAGCCGGGGATTGGACGCCGCCGACGGCGCGCCGGCGGCATTGACCGCCTGCGGCGCTTCTGGCGCGTCGCCGCCACCCGTCGAAGCGCGGTTACGGCTGGCGCCAAGAGCCTGCGTCAATTCATCGGGACTGATACCGCCATCCTTGTCGGAATCCAACCGCGCAAAAATTTCTCCCGCCACCGCGGGATTGGCCTTGGCGCGCAGGGCCGAGGCAAACTCGTTTTGACTGATCTTGCCATCGCCGTCGCCATCAAGGCGGGAAAAGATGCGGGCCGAAATCGCGTCAATGTCGGGCTGCGCGCGATTTTGCGCGGCGACAAGGGCACCGAATGTGTCTGGCGCCAGCGCCGGCCGACCACCGATTGCAAGATTGCGGTTGGGACCCGATGTCGAATTGCCTCCCCCCGTCGCCTGCGCGGTATCGAGCGAGAACGCGCCGGCTGCCGGCGCGATCCCGCCGGCCGCGCCGACCTTGGCCGGCACCAGCAACCGCCCCAGGTCGGAGAGCGACTCCAGTGCCGTCGCCGCACCTGCTGCAAGCAGGAAATGCATCGTCCGCGGTTCCTTGCCGACTAGCCGTCGCGCCAGCCACCGAGCAAATGGCGAAGCAAGAGCCGTGCCGCACCCATCGCGCCAACACGGCCGCATCGATTAACGTCTAAAATGCGCGATCGCGGCGCGGACCGCTAGCATCGCGCGTTTTTGGGACTATTTCGTGAGGCCATTTACCAGGCAGGTTCTGCCGACCGGTCCGCGCCAACGGGCAATTCCTGCCGCCCGCTGCCCGACGCCGATCCGCAACCGGCGCGCTCGACATTGCCGGGATGCCAGCGGCATGTTAGGCGAACGGAAACATTGCGAGTGCTAACGCTGCGAGTGCTCCATGGGCAAGGCATTGCGAATCGCTCCCTCCATACTGGCCGCCGACTTTTCAAGGCTCGGCGAGGAAGTCCGCGCGGTCATCGATGCGGGCGCCGACTGGATCCACGTCGACGTGATGGACGGCCACTTCGTCCCCAACATCACCATTGGGCCGGACGTGGTTCGCGCCTTGCGACGCCATACTGACGCGGTGTTCGACGTGCACCTCATGATTGCGCCCTGCGACCCTTATCTCGAGGCCTTCGCCAAGGCCGGCGCCGATATCATCACCGTGCACGTGGAATCGGGTCCGCATGTGCACCGCTCGCTGCAGGCGATCCGCGCCCTTGGCAAGAAGGTCGGCGTCACCATGAACCCCGGCACGCCGGTATCTGCCGTCGAGAGCGTCATCGACCTTGTCGATCTGGTCCTCGTCATGTCGGTCAATCCCGGTTTCGGCGGACAAACCTTCATTCGTTCGGCGGCGGACAAGGTGGCTGCCCTGCGCGCGCTATGCGCGGGACGGCCGATCGATATCGAGGTCGATGGGGGGATAACCGCGCAAACGGCGCCGCTCGCGGTCGGCGCCGGGGCCAACGTGCTCGTGGCCGGCTCCGCCATCTTTGCCGGCGGCGCGGGCGCCTATGGCGCCAACATCGCCGCCATCCGCCATGCGGCGCAAGCGGCGCGCGGCGAGGCGGCATGACCGGCGCTGGCGCGGCGGAGACGCAATCGGCTCACGTTCGCCCAACTTGCCGACCGCGGGTCGGCCGACAAGTAAGCGTGGCGCACAACGATCCAACGAGGCTGCCATGATCCTGCGCTACTCCAGACCGGAAATGGTCGCCATCTGGGAGCCGGCGGCGCGTTTTCGCATCTGGTTCGAAATCGAGGCGCATGCCGCCGACGCGATGGCGGAGCTGCGCCAGATTCCACGGGCGGCGGCGCTGGCCGTGCGCCGCAAGGGCGAGAGCGCGGTGTTCGATATCGCGCGCATCGACGCGATCGAACGCGAGGTCAAGCACGACGTTGTCGCCTTCTTGACCCACCTTGCCGAGATCGTCGGCCCCGCGGCGCGCTTCGTGCATCAGGGGATGACGTCGTCGGATGTTCTCGATACGTGCCTCAATGTGCAGCTCGCGCGCGCGAGCGACCTGCTGATCCACGGCATCGGCCGCGTCATGAAGGCGCTCAAGCGGCGCGCGTTCGAGCATAAGATGACGCCGACGATCGGACGATCGCACGGCATTCACGCCGAACCGACCACGTTCGGGCTCAAGCTCGCTTATGCCTACGCGGAATTCGCGCGCGCGCGCGCGCGGCTCCGCGCCGCCCGCCGCGAGATCGCGACCTGCGCCATCTCCGGCGCGGTCGGCACCTTCGCGCAAGTCGATCCGCGCGTCGAGGCGCATGTCGCCAGGAAGCTGCGGCTGGCCATCGAGCCGATATCCACGCAAATCATTCCACGCGACCGCCACGCCATGTACTTCGCGACGCTCGGCGTCGTCGCCGCGTCGATCGAGCGCCTGGCGATGGAGATCCGCCATCTCCAGCGCAGCGAAGTCCAGGAGGTGGAGGAATTTTTTTCCGCGGGCCAGAAGGGCTCATCGGCCATGCCGCATAAGCGCAATCCCGTCTTGTCGGAAAACCTCACCGGCCTCGCGCGCATGGTACGCGCCTATGTCACGCCGGCGCTGGAAAACGTGGCGCTCTGGCATGAACGCGACATCTCACATTCCTCGGTCGAGCGCATGATCGGGCCGGACGCGACGGTGACGCTCGATTTCGCGCTCAATCGGCTCGCCGGCATCATCGACAATCTCGTCGTCTATCCGCGCAACATGGCGGAAAATCTCGACCGCCTCGGCGGCCTGGTGCATTCGCAACGCGTCCTGATCGCGCTGACGCGCAAGGGCGTCGCACGCGAGGAGGCCTATCGGCTGGTGCAAAAAAACGCCATGAAGGCGTGGAAAGGTAGGAGCGATTTTTTGACGCTCCTGAAGGCCGACCGCGACGTGCGCAAGCATCTGAGCGCCACTGAAATCGCGGAAAATTTTGATCTTGGGTATCATTTCAAGCATGTCGATACGATCTTCCGGCGGGTGTTCGCACGCTCGTAACCATGGTCACCCGCGATGCCGAAGCGGACATCCGCGATAGAACGGCCGCCCGCGCCGCTCGTCCTCGTTTTCGATTCCGGGCTTGGCGGATTGACGGTGTTCCGCGAAATCGTGAAGGCGCGGCCCGACGCCAGTTATGTCTATGTCGCCGATGACGCGTTTTTTCCCTATGGCCAGCGCGCCGAGGCGGAGCTGGTCGAGCGCCTGTTGACGCTGACCGGCGAGTTGATCGCCGCGCACCACCCCGATCTTTTCGTCATCGCCTGCAACACGGCATCGACCATCGCCTTGCCGCAATTGCGCGCACGCTATGCGCTGGCCTTCGTCGGCACCGTTCCGGCGATCAAGCCCGCCTGCTCGGGTTCGCGCACTATGCTCGTATCGGTGCTCGGCACACGGGCGACCGTTAAGCGCGAATACACGCAGGCCCTCATCCGCGACTATGCGCAAGGCTGCGCGGTGACGCTCGTGGGGTCGGCCCGCCTCGCCGACCTTGCCGAGCGCGCGTTGCGCTATGAAACCATCGACGACGACCTGGTTCGCGCCGAGATCGCGCCCTGCTTCCAGGAGACGGGCGCGCGGCGCACCGATACGATCGTACTTGCATGCACGCATTACCCGTTGCTGATCGAGCGCCTGCGCCGGCTTGCACCGTGGCCGGTTGCCTGGGTCGATCCTGCGCCAGCGATCGCACGGCGCGTCATCGATTTGATCGGCCCGCCAAGTCCCGATGCGCGCATGCCGACATCGCCGGCGCGGGCGATCTTTACCTCCGGGCACCCGGCGCCGCCGGCCCTGGCCACTGGCCTCGCCGCGTTCGGCCTCGCGCCGGACGTGCAAGGATGACGTCATGACCGTGTTGATAGCCAAACTGGCTCCAAGCGGTAATCGCGAATTGTTGCGGCCACGTGGGGCGGGATTGTCGCCTGGATCAGTCGAAATAAGCGGCCAACTCTATCGTCCCGGGTGAGCCGGCTTTCCGCGCCATATCGCCGCGGTGTCACGGCCACGGGCGATCGATCGGCTTGATTCATCGCCGAGACCGACGCCTTGCGCGACCCGTTTTTCCATGGCGAAGAGCGTATCCGCGGCGCGCAATCAGTCGTCACGCATGCGCGATCGCGCGATTAACCATGCGCGAGAACTGGCCATTAACCGCGCGCGAAAACCCGCGATTAACCGCGCACGCAATTGGCCGCAACGCGGCCATCGATGTTTATCGGCGATTAATGGCAATGCGCGGATTTTAGCGGCACGCGAAACGCCTGGGAAAGTATGCAATGCGTGCAGACGGAAATTGCGAAAACGCGATTGGGCTGGGCGATCCGGCGCCATGGTTCAGCGCGCGCTCTCTCGCCGGCTCCACGGTCGAGTTGCAGGTCAATGCCGGGCGCTGGATCGTGCTTGTTTTCGTGGGCGCGCTCTCGACGCAGCGCGGCACGCGGATGCTTGACGCGCTCCTCGCCAACGCCGCCCGCCTCGATGAAGACCGCATCGTCGCGTTCGCCGTCCTGACCGAAAGGCCCGCCGATGGCGCGGCCGCCGACGCGCTCGGCAACGTCGCGCTCTCGATCATCGCCGACGATGACGGCGGCATCAGCCGCCTGTATGGCGCCTCGGACGCGCCGCGCACGATCGTTCTCGACCCGATGCTGCGCGTGGTCGCCAATATCGCCGACGACCACCCGCAGGGCCACGCCGAGCTGCTCACGCAACTCCTCGCCGACCTGCCCGACGTCGATGATTCCGCCGGCGTTCCGCTGACGGCGCCGGTGCTGATCGTGCCTCGCGTGTTCGAATTTCCGTTCTGCGAGCTCCTGGTGAATTTCTACGAGGAACACGGCGGCGCCGAATCCGGCTTTCTGCTCGATTCCGGCGGCAAAACGCAGACCGTGGTCGACCGGCGCTACAAGAGCCGGCGCGACCTGGCGATCGTTGCACCGGAGCTGCGCGAGGCCGTCCGTGAGCGCGTCGTGCGCAGGCTCAATCCCGAGGTCGAGCGCTTCTTCCAATTCAAGGCCACGCGCATGGACCGCTATATGGTCAGTTGTTACGAAAGCGCCTATGGCGGGCATTTCTCGCGCCATCGCGACAACGTCAATGCCGGCGCGCGCCACCGTCGTTTCGCCGCGTCGATCAACCTCAACGATGACTACGAAGGCTGCGAACTGGTCTTTCCCGAATTCGGACGCCGCCGCTATCGCGCGCCTGTCGGAGGCGCCATCGTGTTTTCCTGTGGCGCCCTGCATCAGGTCACCCCGGTCACGCGCGGCCGCCGCTATGCGTTCGTCCCGTTTTTCTATGGCGAGGACGATTCAGCGCTGCGCATCCATAACAATTGTTACCTGCGCGCGGGGGAGCCGCCCTATACCGGCGAGCGCGACCGGCTTTTTCCAAGCCTGGCGCCCGACATATCGGAAATGACGCAAGACGCGCAGAAGAGCGGCGTTTGACACTCGCGCACGTTGCGCCTAGAACGCCCTCGCCGTGAGATCGAGGTCCATTCGGGTCCGATCGAAGCGGCGTTTCGCGACCCGTGGATCCCTCCGACGCTTCGGCCGGGAGCCTGTCGGTGCCGGCGTCGCCGGCACAGAGGAGGGCGCGATCCTCAATCCTGATTTCATTCCTATGAGGACGCGATGAGCAAGCGCCACGAAGCGAAGTATAAAATCGACCGCCGCATGGGCGAGAACATCTGGGGTCGCCCTAAAAGCCCGGTCAATCGCCGCGAATATGGGCCCGGCCAGCACGGCCAGCGCCGCAAGGGCAAACCGTCGGATTATGGCGTTCAATTGCGCGCCAAGCAGAATCTCAAGGGTTATTACGGCAATATTTCCGAGCGGCAGTTCCGCAGCATCTACCACGAGGCCATCCGCCTCAAGGGCGACAGCGGCGCCAACCTGATCGGCCTCCTGGAACGCCGCCTCGACGCGATCGTCTACCGCGCCAAGTTCGTGCCGACGATGTTCGCCGCCCGCCAGTTCGTCAATCACGGTCACGTCAAGGTCAACGGAAAGCGCGCGAGCATCGCCAGCATGCGCCTCAAGGTCGGCGACGTCGTCGAGGTCCGCGAGAAATCCCGGCAGCTTGCGTTGGTGCTAGAGGCGGCGCAACTGGCCGAGCGCGACGTACCCGATTACATCGACGTCGATCACTCCAAGATGACGGCCAATTTTGCGCGCGTGCCGGTGATCGGCGACGTGCCCTACCCGGTGCGGATGGAGCCGCATCTCGTCGTTGAATATTATTCTCGCTGAGTTCGCGGCCACGGCCGGGCCGGGCCGGTGCGGATCGCCCCTGGCAGTCGTTGTCTTTTTCGGCAAGGTATTGATCAGACCGCCGCCGCGATACGCGCCGGTGTCATGTTCGTTCCCACAAGGAGACCCGCATGTCAGCCGTGAAGTCCATTGGCTTGGCGTCAAAGGCGCATCCTCTGACCCGCCGCCATGTCCTGACGGGCCTGGCTGCCGTCGCCGCCGCGCCCGGCCGCGCCGCCTTGGCGGCGACATCGCCCCATTCCTTCCGGCATGGCGAGTTCGACGTCAGCGTCATCAGTGACGGCCATCTTGTGCTGCCACCCACATTCGTCGCTCCCGACGCGCCGGCGGCGGATCGCGCGGCTGCGCTCGCAACCACCGACCGCAGCGGCGACCAGGTTGTGTCACCGACGAATTGCACGCTCATTCGCCGCGCGTCGGAAGCAATCCTCATTGATGCGGGTTCGGGCGCGCATTTCATGCCGACCGCCGGCAAGCTCGCCGGCAACCTCGAGGCCGCCGGCATCGGCCGCGACAAAATCACGACTATCGTCCTCACCCATGGCCACCCGGATCATCTCTGGGGTGTCGTGGACGAGCTTGACGACATCGCATTCCCGAACGCGCAATACGTCGTGGCGGCGGCGGAATGGGATTTCTGGCACGGCGCCGATGCCGCGCAGGGCCTGCCGCCCGAACGGGCTGGGTTCGTGACCGGCGCGCGGCGCAGTTTCCAGCGCATCAAGGAACGCGTGCGCATGGTCGCACCCGGCCAGGATATTACCACCGGCTTGCGCGTGCTCGATACGCGCGGCCATACGCAGGGACACGTCGCCATCGAGGTCGCCGGCGACGACGGGTTGCTCATTGTCGGCGACGCGTTGACCCACAAGGTAATCTCCTTCGCGCATCCCGACTGGCGCCCGGCCGCCGACCACGACGCTGATCAGGCGCGAACGACGCGGCGTCGGCTGCTTGATCGACTTGCCACCGACCGGACGCGGTTCATCGGCTATCACATGCCTTATCCGGGAATCGGGCGGGCCGAGCGGCACGCGGGCGCCTATCGTTTCGTGCCCGCGGCCTGAAATGCGCGCCTGGAGCATGATGCCGAAATGTAAGTACGGGGATCTTGGGTAAGATCATACTCAGGCAAAGAGTTGGAGCGCGAAGCTGATTCGACCGGAGCGAAATTGACCGCAACCACGGTCATATCGGCGGCCGTCGGCGCAACACCTGCCAAACTTGCGGGCCCTCATGCAGGACGAAAAGCGACGCGTCGCGCTCGGATCGATCGTTGCCTCGGCGGGGCTCACCATCGCCAAGGGCATTGTCGGCGCGCTGACTGGCTCGCTGGCGATTCTCTCGGAAGCAGCGCATTCGCTGATCGACCTTGCCGCAACCGTCATGACCTATTTTGCCGTGCGCGCCTCCGGCAAGCCCGCCGACGAGGAGCACCATTACGGGCACGACAAGATCGAGAGCCTCACGGCGCTCGCCGAAACCGCGCTGCTGTTCGTTCTGTCAGGGGTTGTCGCGTGGGAGGCCGCTCAGAGGCTATTCGTCGGGCATCCGCGCGCCGTCGAGGCGACATTCGCCGCGTTCGCCGTGATCGTCATATCGATTGTCGTCGATTTCTTTCGCGCGCGCCTGCTTTACCGGGTCGCCGCAGATACAAAAAGCGAGGCGCTGGAGGCTGACGCGCTGCATTTCGGCTCGGATCTATGGTCGTCGGCCGCCGTTCTTATTGGCCTCGTCGGCATCGCACTCGGCTATGCGTGGGCCGATTCACTCGCCGCACTGATGGTGGCAATTTTCATATGCATCGCCGGCTGGCGCCTCGGCCGCCGCACCATCGATTCTCTCACCGATACGGCTCCCGCCGGCGCCGCCGAGCGGATCCGCGCGATTGCACGCAAGATCGGCGGCGTGGTGGCGGTCGATCGCGTGCGCGTGCGCGCCGCCGGCGCGCGGTTGTTTATCGATCTTGACGTCGCCGCCAGCCGCACGCTGCCGCTTGAGCGCGCGACCACGCTCCAGAGTCAGATCGTCGCGGCACTGCGTGCGCAGATGGGTGATGCCGACATCGCCGTCACCGTGACGCCGCGCGCGCTGAGCGATGAGACCGTGCGCGACCGTGTCATTGTCATCGCGCATAATCTCGCCCTGCCCGTGCATCATGTGACCGTGCACGCGATCGGGACGCGGCTCTCGGTGTCGCTCGACTTGGAAGTCGAAGGCGCGCTAACGCTACTTGCCGCCCACGACGTCGCAAGCGGCCTGGAAGCCGCCATTAAGGAGGAACTCGGACCCGACGTCGAAGTTGAAACGCATATCGAGCCCTTGCAGCCGCACGGAATGGCCGGCAGCGACGCGCCAGCCGGGCGCGCCGAGGCGGTGCGCACGACGCTTGTCGGGCTCGCGCCTCCCACCAGCGCCCTGCGCGACGTGCACAATGTCCGGGTTCGCGACACGCAAGACGGCGAGATCGTCAATTTCCATTGCCGGGTCGCACCGTCATTGACGGTTGACGAGGTGCACGCGCGCGTCGATGACCTCGAACGCGCATTGCGGGCCCGATATCCCGAAATCAAGCGCGTCATCGGACATGCGGAACCTATCCGCGTTGCCAGCGATGCATCTCGCGGCGACGCGCCCGGCGACGCGCCGCCAGTAAACGCGCCGCCGTGATGAGCCGGGGCGCGCGCGCCGCGGCCGGATTGTGCGCCCGACGCTATTTCGCGCCAACGCCAGCGGCGGTTAGAATCTCGGAATAGCGTTGCGTGTCGCTCTTGATGATGGCGTCGAACGCTTCGGGCGTCGTCGCCGCCGGGACCGACCCTTGCTTGATCATCCGATCCGCCACGTCCGCAATTTGCAGCACCTTGCCAATGTCCTCGCTGACCTTGGCGAGAATCGCCTTGGGCGTGCCGGAGGGCGCGAGCACGCCAAACCAAGACTCATATCTGTATTCGGCCAGTGCCGCCTCCGCGATCGTCGGCACGTCGGGCAATTGCGCCACCCGCGCGGCGGAATTTATGGCGATGGTCCGCACCTTGCCCGCCTTGCTTAGTTCCTGGCTTGCCGGTATCGGCGCCATGTACATCTGCACGTCGCCACGAATGACCGCCGTCGTGGCCTCCGGCGCACCCTTATAAGGCACGTGCACGATATCGAGCTTCGCCTGCTGCTTGAAAATCTCCGCCGAAAGGTAAGACGTGCTCGCGATACCCGCGGACGAGAAATTGAGCTGCCCTGGTTTCTGCTTGGCGAGTTCAACGAAATCCTTGACCGATTTCACGGACAATTCGGGAGGAACGATCATCACCAGCGGCACCTGCGCCACGCGCGTAACTCCGGCAAAACTCGTCACCGGATCAAACTGGATATTCTTGTTGATAACGCCCGCGATCGTATGGCCGTTCGACGTCAGCATCAGCGTGTAACCGTCAGCGGCGCTCTTGGCGACGCTGGTCGTGCCAGGCAAACCTGGGCGGTTTTCCACGATGACCTGCTGTCTCCACATTTCCTGCAACTTATCGGCGAGGATGCGAGCGAGGCCGTCGGTGATGCTACCCGCGGAAAATGGCACGACGATCCGCACCGTCTGGGCGGGATAGGCCGCGCCGCCCTGCGCGGTCGCGCCACCGACCGCGGCGGCATTTGCCGCAAACACAAATAGCGCACCAAGCCACAAGCGCCGCATTTTTCTCTCCCATGTGTCCCGCCGCGGTCCGATGCGGGCCGGGCGGCCCCAAAGATCGGCTGAACTGTAGCTGCAACCCGCGCTCGCGCAAAGGCGTGCAAGCGGGTCACGCGCGATGCGACGCGCATGCCAGGCTGCGTCGGCGCCGGTGACCGCTTGGTGTTGAGAACGTTTTGCGCTAATATTTCTCGTACTCGGGTCAGGCCCGCTTGGCTCCGACATTGAACCGTTTCGGCCACGTTCACTACCGAACGCTGCGCGATTTTTCCCGTGCCGCATTACGCGCGCCAATCGGATCATCATGCGCACCGAAGAATCCCGTCCCATTCGTCTTGCCGATTATCGCGCGCCGGATTGGCTTGTCGATCACGTTGATCTTGACGTGCACCTGCACCCCACCGCGACGCGCGTATACGCAACGCTGCAATTGCGCCCCAACCCCGTCGCCAGCGCGCCAGCGCCGCTCGTTCTTGACGGCGATGGGCTCAAATTGACGGCGATTAGCCTCGATGGCGACCCGCTTGCTGCTGAGCGCTATGTCGCAACGGCGGACCGCCTGACCATCGCGCAGCCGCCGCGCGCGTCCTTTCGTCTTGCCATCGAAACCGAAATTGACGCCGCGGCGAATACGCAGCTGATGGGCCTCTACCGTTCGCGCGCCATTTACTGCACGCAATGCGAGGCGGAGGGATTTCGTCGCATCACCTATTATCCGGACCGGCCCGACGTGATGGCGACCTTCACGACCCGCATTGAGGCGCAAAAGGCGGAGGCGCCTATCCTCTTGTCGAACGGAAACCTGGCGGCGGCGGGGGACATTGCCGCAACCGGGCGCCATTTTGCGGTCTGGCACGACCCGTTTCCCAAGCCGGCTTATCTCTTCGCGCTGGTCGGAGGGCAGCTTGCCTGCATCGCGGATACGTTCACGACCATGTCGGGGCGCGCCATCGCGCTGCGCATTTACGTTGAACCGGGAAAAGGCGATCGTTGCGCGTACGCGATGGACGCGCTCAAACGCGCCATGCGCTGGGACGAACAGGCGTTCGGACGCGAATACGACCTCGACATTTTCATGATTGTCGCCGTCTCTGATTTCAACATGGGGGCGATGGAGAACAAAGGCCTCAACATCTTCAACGACAAATACGTTTTGGCCACGCCGGACACCGCGACCGACCAGGATTTTGCCAGCATCGAGGCGATCATCGCGCACGAATATTTCCACAACTGGACCGGCAACCGGATCACCTGCCGCGACTGGTTTCAGCTATGCCTCAAGGAGGGCCTGACCGTCTTCCGCGATCAGGAATTCACCGCCGACCAGCGCTCGCGCCCGGTCAAGCGCATCGCCGACGTGCGCGGACTGCGCGCGCATCAGTTCGTCGAGGACGCAGGTCCGCTCGCGCACCCGGTGCGTCCATCGCTCTACCGCGAGATCAACAATTTCTATACGGCAACCGTCTACGAAAAGGGTGCGGAGCTTGTGCGGATGCTCAAGACGCTGCTTGGCGCCGATGGGTTCCGCGCCGGCATGGATCTTTACTTCCGCCGCCATGATGGGCAAGCGGCGACGGTCGAGCAGTTCATTGCCTGCTTCGCGGATGCCAATGCGGTCGATCTCTCCGGCTTCCTGCGCTGGTATGCACAGGCCGGAACGCCGGAAATCGCCGTGACCATGCGCCACGACATGCGTGCGGCGACGCTCACGCTCGATGTCGCGCAACTCGTCCCGCCCACGCCCGGCCAGCCGGTCAAGGAACCGTTGCTAATGCCGCTGGCCATCGCGCTGCTCGACGCCGAGGGACGCGAACTGCCGCTCATTCTTTCCGATGGAACCCGCGTTGCCAACGGCGTCATCACCGTGTCACAGCCGGCGCAGACATTCGTATTTGCGCAGATCGCGCAACGCCCGGTGCCGTCGCTCAATCGCGGATTTTCGGCGCCGGTGCGGCTATCCGCCAACCTCAGCCAGTCCGATTTGCGATTTCTTGCCGCGCGCGACGGCGACACGTTCAATCGTTGGCAGGCCCTGCAGGTCTTGGCAACCGAGGCGCTCGTCGCCGACACGCAGGCATTGCTCGCGACGAGCGCGCCCGGCGACGCCGGCTGCCTGCTCGATGCGGTCGAGGCAACGATTAGCGACGAGCGTCTCGAGCCTGCCTACCTTGCGCTGCTGCTGACGCCGCCGACCGAGGCCGATATCGCGCGCGAGATCGGGCGCGACGTCGATCCCGACGCGATTTACGCCGCGCGGCGCGCGTTGCGCGTGGCGCTGGGCGAGCGCCTGCGCGGGCGGCTGCACGGGCTCTGCGACAGCCTTTACGACGCGGCTCCGTATCGGCCAGACGCCGCAAGCGCCGGCCGGCGGGCGCTGCGCAACGTCTGCCTGGACCTGCTTGCCGCGGGCGGCGATGCTGCGGCGATCGCGCTGACCATGGAACAATTCACCGCCGCCGATAACATGACCGACCGCATGGCGGC
Source organism: Pseudomonadota bacterium (assembly GCA_016195095.1). Lineage (GTDB taxonomy): Bacteria > Pseudomonadota > Alphaproteobacteria > Rhizobiales > Xanthobacteraceae > JACQAE01. The sequence goes on along the minus strand of JACQAE010000124.1, from coordinate 6,326 downwards.
GCTGACCACGCTCGCGGCCCATGACCGACCCGAACGCGCGCGCGCACTCGACGAATTTTACCAACGCTATCGGGACGATCCACTCGTCATCGACAAATGGTTCGCGTTGCAGGCGGCGATCGCGGAGCGCGCGACGCTCGTGCGCGTGCGCGCGTTGACGGAACATGCGGCGTTCTCGATCGGCAATCCCAATCGCGTGCGCGCGCTCATTGGCACGTTCGCGCATGCCAACCAGCGCGAGTTCAACCGGCCGGACGGCGCGGGTTACGCTTTTGTCGCCGACATGGTGCTCCTCCTCGACCCTCGCAATGCACAGCTCGCGGCGCGGCTGGCGACGGCGTTTCGCGCTTGGCGGGTGATCGAACCGGGGCGGCGCGCGCACGCGCACGCCTGCCTGCAGCGCATCGCCGCGGCGCCGACGCTGTCGCGCGACGTTGCCGACATCGTCGAACGCACGCTCGCCGCGCAATAGCATAAGGTCGCGAGGCTCCTGCCGGCGCGCGCGAATACGTGAAAATTCCTTGAGTTATCGCGTTTTTCGAATCCGCCGAGCGGCCACGGCGCGGCGAAAATTATTGTCATGTGACTCTCGACAAGATCGAAAAATTCGATTCGAATGCAAGTGATTCGGGGCGGTGCGGTGCAGCCTCCGATTTCGGGGTGGCGCAGTTCAATACATTTGGAGGCCTGGAATGGCGCCCGCTGAAATTGCGGCTGCGTCTTCGCGGACGGATTCCATCAGGGGCTTGGCGCAGTCGCTAGCCAACCCGAATTATCGGCGGCTACTGATAGCCGAACCGCTACTGCGGCGTGCGGTTCCCGTCCTCATCATCGCGTTCCTCGTTACCATCATGATTGGCGCCGTCGTGCAGGTTCTCGACCATCGCGCACAGGTGCTCGCTGACGTCGCCAAGGACGTGGAGTTCATCGTCGAACTTGTCGCCGAGCGTATCGATCACTCCACCACCGAAAGCGCGCGCGACGCTCCCGGCGACGCGGCGAAACTGCTGGAGCTTGCCCTGCCGCCGCGCGCCAATACCACGGGCCGGTCCATCTATCTCACCGACGCGTCTGGAACCATCATGGCGCAGTCACCGACGCCAGCGCGGGCCGATGCGGCCAAGTTAATCGACGTGATTGGCACCAACCAGCCGCTGACCATATTGGGCGCCGGCGCGGGCGTTCTTGAAATCGCGCTCGCCGACGGCGCACAGGCAATCGGCGCCGTACGCAATCTCAAGGCGCCGTTTGCGCAGGTCGCTGTCATTCACCTTCGCTCGGAGGCGCTGTCGAGTTGGCGTTCGGACACGACGCTTGCCATTACGCTGTCGGCGACGACGGGGTTCATGGTTCTCATCCTTGGTTTTGCGTTTCACTGGCAGGCGACGCGCGCGCGCGAGGCCGATATCATCAACGATACGGTGCGCATTCGCGTCGATACCGCGCTCAATCGCGGCCGTTGCGGGTTGTGGGACTGGGATCTCGGCCGCGGCCGCATTTTTTGGTCACGCTCGATGTTCGACATCCTCGGGCTTGAACCGCGCGATGAGCTGCTGACGTTTGGCGAGGTATGCGCCCTTGCCCATGCCGACGACATCAAGCTCTACGATCTCGCGAGCGAACTGACCGAGGCGCAGACAATGTCGATCGACCGCGCCTTCCGCATGCGCCATGCACGCGGCGAATGGGTATGGTTGCGCGTGCGCTGCGAGCTTGTGCACCAGCCCGAGTGCCCGGCGCCGCATCTCATCGGGATCGCGGTCGATATCACCGAGCAGAAAGGCCTCGTTGAGAAGACGCTGGCGGCCGATCTGCGCTTGCGCGACGCTATCGAGACCATCCCTGAGGCGTTCGTCCTGTGGGATGCCGAGAACCGCATTGTGCTGTGCAACTCGAACTTCCAGGCGCTGCACGATCTTCCCGACGACGCGGTCACCTGCGGCACCCCCTACGAGACCGTGATCGCCGCCGGGCGCAAGCCGGTCATCCGTGCGACCGCCATCGCCGACAACAACGCGGTGCCCGGCGCGCGCACGTTCGAGGCCGAGTTGGAAAATGGCCGCTGGCTGCATATCAGCGAACGCCGCACCAAGGACGGCGGCTACGTGTCGGTGGGAACAGACATCACCACGCTCAAGCAGCACGAGGAAAAACTTGTTCAAGGCGAGCGCCGGTTGATTGCCACGATCGCCGACCTGCGCAATTCCCAGCAGGCGCTCGAGGGCCAGGCGCAGTTGCTTGCGGACCTTGCGGAAAAATACGCCGAAGAGAAAACGCGCGCCCAGGACGCGAGCCGGGCCAAGTCCAGTTTCCTCGCCAATATGAGTCACGAATTGCGCACCCCACTCAACGCCATCATCGGCTTTTCCGAGATCATGGATTCGGGCATGTTCGGCTCGCTCGGCGCCCCCAAATACGCGGAATATTGCCGCGACATCCGCGACAGCGGGCGTTACCTGCTCGATTTCATCAACGACATTCTCGACATGTCGAAGATCGAGGCGGGGCGCATCAAGCTCGATTTTGAAATACTGGATCTGGCCGAAATCCTTGCCGATGCCATGCGCGTCGTATCCGGACGCGCGAGCGAAAAGCGCCTTGACCTGCAATTGAAAATCGCCAGCGACGTGCGCCTACGCGCCGATCGTCGCGCGCTCAAGCAGATCGCGCTCAACCTCCTGACCAACGCGGTCAAGTTCACGCCCGAGGGTGGATGCATCAGGGTGCGTGGCCGGACGCGCGAAAACGGCCTGTTCATCACAATCGCCGACACCGGGATCGGGATCGCGCCGGCGGCGCTGAGGCGCCTCGGGCGCCCTTTCGAGCAGGTCGAAAGCCAATTGACCAAGAGCCACCAAGGTTCCGGGCTCGGCCTTGCCATCGCCAAGTCGCTGACCGAACTGCACCACGGCCGAATGCGGATTCGCTCGACGCTTGGCGTCGGCACGGCGGTCATGCTGCACCTCCCGGCCTATCAATTGGCGCCGGGTGCCGCGGCGGTTGCGGCGGCGGCGCGCTAAAGCGCGATCCGCCGCATCGGAAATTCGACGCGCGCGCTTTTCGTTCTTTAGGCGCACCAATCGTGGACTTGCGGCCTTCGCTCTGGTCAAGATCATCATTGCCAATTGCGTTTGCACACACCCCTAGCGCCGATACGTCAAGCATCGGCGCCAAGAATGCGCGCGAAGCTCGCGCGCACGCGCGCCTGGGTCTCCGCGAGATGCGCCTCAAGCGTGGCGAAATCCGGCAAATCGGCCGCGCGCGCCAGGAGCCGCAGCAACCCGGGGCCGGCGGCCGTGGGTGTAAATTCCTTCGCCAGGCACAGCCGCAGGACCTGGGTAAGGTCGTGGTAGAGGCGCACAGCCGCCCGCAAGGCCTCGGCGTCCCTAACCCTAATCAGCCCCAGCCGCGCGGCCGCGTCAAATACGCGCGCCGTCGACGTGTCAAGAATCCGCGGCTGCGTCGCTGCGTGTACCAATTGTAAATACTGGGCGATGAATTCAAGATCGATGAGCCCACCAGCCGCGTATTTGAGGTCCCACACGCCACCATCGCCATTCTCCGCGGCGATCGCGCGACGCATTTCCACCACATCCTCCGCGACCATGTCGGGGTCGCGCGCGCGCCGCAGCACCGAATTGATTACCTCGTTGACCCGCCCGGCGAAAGCCGGCGTCGCCGCAACGACGCGTGCGCGCGTGAGGGAAAGATGCTCCCATGTCCATGCGTCGCTTTCCTGATAGCTGGCGAACGCGGCGAGCGAGGTCGCCACCGGCCCGGAACGGCCGGAGGGCCGCAGCCGCATATCAACGTCATAGAGCTTGCCGTAATTGGTGGGCGCAGCGAGCGCGCTGACCAGGCGCTGTGTCAGGCGCGCAAAATAGACGTTGGCGTGCAGCGACCGGCCGCCCAGCGACTGCGGCCGATCTGCGTCAAAATCGAAAATCACGATCAAGTCGAGGTCCGATGCGGCGGTCATCTCGCGGCCACCAAGCTTGCCCATGGCGAGAATGGCGCTTTGCGCGCCTTCGACGCGACCATAGGTCGCCGCGAACATATCGCCGACGGCTCGGCGCAAGGCGCCGATGACGGCGTCGGCGATGCTGGCGAAGGCCTCGCCGGCTTGCGCCGCCGAAACTGTCCCCGACAGCACCCGCGCTCCCACCAGAAAACTTTGCTCCTGTCCAAACTGACGCACGCGATCAAGCAGGTCTTCGTAGGAGTCGGACTGGGCGAGCGAGCGATCGAGACCCTCCACGAGCGATGCCGCATCCGGCAGCACGCCAAAGAATCGCGGGTCGATCAGCGCATCCATGACCTGGGTGCTATGCGCCAAGATGTCGGCAAGCCGCGGCGCCGTCCCGAGGATCAGCGCGATCAGGAACACCAGATCGGGATTGCGCCCGAGCAGCGAGAACAATTGCGCGCCGCCGCGCAGTCCGGTGAGAAAGCGGTCGAACGCAACGACGGCGGCATCCGGGCTTTCGGTCGCCGCCAGTTCATCGACCAGCACGGGAAGGATTTGCGCGAATTGAGCGCGCACGGTCTCGCCGCGTAGCGCGCGCTTGCCCCCACCTAGCCAACCGCGAATGGTGGCGGACGCCGCCGGCGGGTCGTGCCAACCCATGACGCTAAGCTTGTCCAGCGTCTCGCGTTCGTCCGCCTGCGCCGGGAACACCAAGCCGCGCCGGTTTGCCGCCCGCGCCGGCTCATGCTCGAATAGGCTTGCGTAATGTCGCTGCACGACGCGCAATTGCGCGACGAGTTGCGCGGCCAGCGCATCGCGCCCGGCGAGCCCGAGAAATCCCGCGAACCGGCCGACTTCCTCCGGCGTGGCCGGCAACGTGTGGGTCTGCTCGTCGCCGACCATCTGCAACCGGTGCTCGACTTTGCGCAAGAAACGGTAAGCCGCCGTCAGTTCGGTGCACGCCGACGCATCGATCCAGCCGCCTTCGGCCAGCGCGCGCAACATCGGAAGCGTTTCGCGTCCACGCAATTGCGGATTGCGGCCACCGGCGATGAGCTGCTGCGTCTGCACGAAAAATTCGATTTCACGGATGCCGCCGCGTCCGATCTTGATATTATGGCCCTCGATGGCGATGTCGCCGTGACCGCGATAGGCCTGGATCTGGCGTTTCATGGCATGCACGGCGGCGACGGCGGCGAAGTCGAGATATTTTCGCCATACGAACGGCGCGAGATCACGCAAGATTGCCTCGCCCAGTGCCAAGTCACCGGCAACCGGACGCGCCTTGATCATGGCGGCGCGCTCCCAGTTCTGGCCGACGCTTTCGTAGTAGTCGAGGGCGGCCGCGCGCGAAATGGCGATCTGCGTCGATGCGGGATCGGGACGCAGCCGCAGATCGACGCGAAAGACGTAGCCGTCGCCGGTGCGCTCCTGCAGGAGTTTCACCAGGCCGCGCGTGAGACGCGTGTAAAGCGACGCCGCGTCGACATCGGCGCCAAGTGCGCCCGCCTCGCGGTCATAGAAGACGATGAGATCGATATCGCTTGAGTAATTGAGTTCGCTAGCGCCCAACTTGCCCATGGCGAGCACGACATAGCCGCAGCCGTGTTCCGGCCGCGCGGCATCGTGCATGTCGATCTGCCCGTCGCGCGCCAGAGCGCGCAGCAGAAATCGGACCGCCGCGCGAACGGCGGCATCCGCCACCTCGCTGACCGCCTGCGTGACGCGCTCCAGCTCCCAGACATCGCCGACATCGGCAAGCGCAATCAACAGCGCAGCCTGTGCCTTCATCCGGCGCAAGGTACGCATGGCGGCTGCTTCCTGCGTCGCGGCAGCGACGGCCGTGGCCACGCGCGCCAGCAGATCGGCAAGGCCCGTGTCGGGATCGCCCGTCAACAACCGCAGTAACCGCGCTGGGTCGGCGCGCGCAAGATCCCAAAGAAAAGGCGACCCCTGCGCGATGCGCGTCAGCGTCGTGGCCGCCGGCGGCGCCGCCGCCAGATACCGCGCCAGTGCGCGCGCCGCCGCGGATTGGCCAAAGTCGTCAAGCCAGGCACGGCCGGGCGAGCGCGCGGCCACCGCCGGCGCGGTTTCGGCCTCGCGCGCTGCAGCGGGCGTCGATACCCGGTTTTTCGGCGGTATACGTCGCCGCGCCGGCTTTTTCATGCGCTTGCGGGTTCCTTGCCGACGACGAGTTTCCCCAACCCTCGCAGGTTGCAGCATTCCATGGTCATCAAAATGTCACAACATATCGATATGTCGAGACATATGGAGATAAAAGACGCCATTGTTGCCCTTTCCGCGCTGGCGCAGCCGACGCGATTGACCGCGTTTCGCATGCTCCTGCGCCATCATCCGC
>JACQAE010000138.1 GCA_016195095.1 Pseudomonadota bacterium | reverse complement strand
GCCATACTGGGCGCCGTAATAGATGCCCGCCAGCATGATGAGCGCGCCGACCGGCGGCAGTCCGAAGGTGATCGGCAAAAGCATGGCGAGCGTCGCGACCGAGCCGACGCCGGGCAACACGCCGACCAGCGTCCCGACCACGACGCCGATAAAGCAGAACATGAGGTTATAGGGCGATACCGCGACGGAAAATCCGAGCGCAAGGTTCGACAACAGATCAAGCATGCGACACCGCCCGGATCAAAAATGCGGCCAAAGCTGGAACGGAAGATTGAGCAGGTAGACGAACAGCGCCACGCAGAACGCCGTCAACACCACCGCCGTGATGGTGCTTTCCAGCCAGCGCGTTTCCTTGGAGGCCGCCGCCGAAACCATGAAGGTCACGAAGCTCGCGATGACCAACCCCACAGGCCGGATCGTGGCGGCGAACGCGAAGATTGACGCGGTGACAAACAGCGGGCCGCGCAACGCGAACCTCTCGAGCGGCTCACCCTTGGTCGTGACCCCGAGAAACGTGATGACGACGCCGGTAACGCCGAGCAGTGTGGCGAACATGCGCGGCGCGGTTCCCGGCCCAAAGGCGAAGCCACGCATGCCCGGCAAATCGTGCGACGCCCAGAAGGCAAAAAGGGAAAGTCCGACAAGCGCCAGCCCGCCATAGAAGTCGCGTGGACTGCTGATTGCGAATCCATGCGGCGGCCCCGCCGCTGGCTCAGCACCTTGCGACATCGACGATCTCCTCCGGACGCCCCATTCCGCGCTCCTCATTGGTCATGCCGGGCGCGTTCCCTCTTCCCTCGTGGCGCAATCCAAACAATTGGCTCCCATCCGCTTGGATCGGCCGCCCCACGGACTCAATCCGTTTGTGGGCTGACTTGCCCCGACATTTGCCAATCACATGTCGGGGTCAGACCACTAGCATAGCCGCCGTGATTGGCCAACAAGACAAAAGCGGCGTCATTGGCGCCGGCGCGCGCCACTCCTAAACGATCCCGGCGCCGCCAAGGAGCGCGGCGAGCGCGAACAGCCAGAGCGGATTGAGCCTTGTAAAATAAATGACGCCGGCCGCGAGCGCGATCAATCCTGCCATCGCAACGTTGCGCTCGACGACCGAGGCGATGACCAGCGCGCTTGCCGCCAGAAGCCCGATCGATACCGGCGCGAGCGCCGCCCCAATCACGTTGCGCCAGGGCTTGTCCTTGAAGCGCTCCCACGCGCGCGCGACGATCACCGCGAAGACACAGGTCGGCCCGCACATCGCCAGCGTCGTGACCAGTGCGCCGGCCAGTCCCGCGACGTGGTAGCCGATCAACGTGACGATGATCACGTTGGGCCCGGGCGTGACCTGGGCGATGGCGAACATGTCGTTGAACTGCCGGTCGGACATCCATTGCATGACGTCAACGGCCAGGCGTTGCATTTCGGGAATTGCGGAATTGGCGCCGCCGACCGCGAATAGCGACATCAGCGCGAAATGACCCGCCAGCGCCATGAGCGTACCGCCATCGGCCTTCATCGCCGCGTCCACCATGCGAGCGCGATCGAGAGCGGCAGCATGAGCGCGAGCACCCAGTGCAGCGGCCAGCGGGCGACACCGATGCCCAGAAAGGTCGCCAGCATGATCAATGGCCCGAATGTCAGGCCGCGGCGCAGGATAGGCGCGGCCATCTTGGCGCAGGTTCCAATCACCAGCCCGGCGGCCACCGCCGTCATGGCGGCAAGCACGCGGCGCACTTCGGCGACATCGCCAAGGCGGGCATAGAGAAAACCCAAGAGCGCGATGATGACGAATGGCGGACCCATGAGGCCGGCAAGCGCCGCCGCCGCGCCTGCCGCGCCGCGTAGCCGCTGGCCGAACACGACCGAAAAATTGACGATGTTGGGACCGGGCAGCATCTGGCAGAGCGCGTAGGCGTCGTTGAACTCCTCCGCCGTCATCCAGCGCTTGACATCGACGACCATGCGCCGCGACCAGGCCAAGACGCCGCCGAAACCGCAGATTGAAATCAGCGCGAACGTCGCCAGGAGTTGCAGGACGCCGGGCGGCCGCGGCGCGGCTTGCGGCGGGGAAGCCTGCGGCACGATCGCGGCTTGCGACATGGCGATTTTCTCACGCGGGGTGGCGTCTGGCGGCACGACTATCGGCGCAGCCTCGCGCCCGCGCAAGCGCTCGCCCCGAATGGGCGCGCATAATCCTGTTGCCGGCGGGTCTTTTGTTGTTAACGCTGATGCCTTATATCTGGGGTGCCGGCGCAAGCCGGCTATGGCGATAAATGGCCGTCGTAATAAGCCTTTCGGACCCGGGGGCAGTACCCGGCGCCTCCACCCGAGCCCGGTTATCCTTGGCCGGGCTCCGGCGGGGGCGAAACAGGATCGACGAGGGTGTAAAAGGCGCGCTTTTTCCCGGCATGGTTCCGCCGTTATCGGGCCAAATCCATAGTTGCCAACGACAACTATGCTCCGGTGGCTCTGGCTGCGTAATGCGGCCTGAAATACCGAAACTTAAAGCCCTGGCGTCTTAGCAGCGTCAGGCGGGGTCCGGAGGCGCCTGGCAACAGAAGCCTCCACTCGCCTCGTGAGCCAGGTCGGTTTTTTCGTGGCGCTGCTCGAGGCGGCGGCTGGG
>JACQAE010000137.1 GCA_016195095.1 Pseudomonadota bacterium | reverse complement strand
CGGTACTCGGCACCGAGTTTGGGATCCTTATGACGCCTCGCCGCACCGGGACGGACGGTTTCTTTGTGGCGATGCTCAGGAGCCACTGAGCGCATTGGTGGGCGTTGCGATCTCAGCCGTTGCCGTTGACACGTCGGGCGCGGTCGGCGGCGATGGTCGGGCGTGTGGCGCCTGCATGGCGGGATTCCATGCGGCAATTTCCTTGAGGTCGGCTTCCGGCGCCCATTTTCCGACGCGGGCGTCCGTCATGGCGACGTCGGCCAGATAGCGGCGGAATTCGCTGCGCGGGATGGAGCGGAAGCCCATGTCGAGCAGCGTCGGCGTGGGGTTTTTTCCGTCGTTGACCGCAATGCCCCAGCGGGCGAGGTGCCAGTTGAGCAACGTAAAACCGAGCTTAGATGTGTTCGGTTCGAGCGAAAACTGCGATTCCGTGGAAAATACCCGACCACATGCAACGCCATAGCCGCCGCCGGCCAGCTTTCCGTCGCTGTTCCAGACCTCAAAGGAATGCGCGTGTCCGGCGTCGTGGAGCGCGGCATAGGCGCGCATAATTTCGGGCCTGATCCAGGTCACGTGCCAGCGGCCTTTGCGCCTGGCGGCACAGGCTTTGATGACGGCATCGAAGTCATGATCGAAGGTGACAGTATAACGTGCCTGGCGCATCGCGCGCCGCACCTGCTTGCCAATGTGAATTTCATTGAAAAAAAGCACGCAACGTTCTGGCGGTGAAAGCCATTTCGTCGGCGCCACATGTCCGCCTGGATAAAGGCCTCGGCCATAGGCCGCAAGCAGCGATTCGACCGAAAGGTCGCGGGCGATACCGGCAAGGCCGTTGCCGCCGCGAACGTTTTCGGGGTCTGGAAGTCGCGGGTGTGGGTCAAGGAGATCGGCGATCCATAGCCGCAACAACGGGCGCATGTCGCCGATTCGCCGTGGCGCAAGTGCCCAGGCGGCGCCTATCGCGAGACGCGACAATGTCTCGATCGGCGATTCACGAAACAGTGTCGCCCGCCGGCGCGCCGGCGAAGCATATGCCTGCGGCTGGTTGTTCGGAAAAATCACAACGGTGCATCTGATCTTGTTACCACCTGGCCCAATGTGGCGTCTCAGCGCCTAAGGAATCGTTATGGCGTTCAAATTTATCGGTTGCTGCGAAACAACGGTTGCTGGCCGGGCCAGCTCAGCCCGGCCGAATTGCCATGGTGGCAGGGGCAGTCACGATGCAAAATTCCATATGGAGGCTGTGCGCATGCGCTTGATCGCGTGCCGTTTGCGTGGACTTATCGCCGCTTGCGCTCTAGCTCTAGCATCGCCGCAATTTACCGGCGGCGAATCGGCGGCAAATCGTTGTCAGCGTCGCTTGACGATGTTCAGGCCAGCCGCGACGGCTATCGCGTAAAGACGGCCATCGCGGACATATTTCCAACGCGCGCGACGCAGCGGACGGAAAAGCGGACCCATTTTGATATGCATGACAAAATTCTTATCATCGATCTCGGCTCGCAAGTAACCCAGCTCATCGCGCGGCGCGTTCGCGAAGAAGGCGTCTATTCCGAAATCGTCCCTTTCAGCGGCGCGCAGGCGGCCTTCGCGGCGATGCGTCCCAAGGGCGTTATTCTGTCTGGCGGTCCAGCCTCGGTTCTTGATCGCGACGCGCCACTCCCGCCGCCGTCGATCTACGAATCGGGCGTACCTGTGCTTGGCATCTGCTACGGGGAGCAAGCGATGGCCCACCAACTCGGCGGCAAAGTCGAGGGTGGCCATCATCGCGAATTCGGCCGTGCCGAGATTGAGCTTTTGCGCCCCTGCGCGCTGACCGAGGGGGTCTGGACAGTCGGTCAACGCTATCCGGTCTGGATGAGCCACGGCGACCGCGTGAGCGTGGTACCGCCCGGTTTCGAGGTTGTCGCGCGTGCGCCGAATGCACCGATCGCGATGATCGCCGACGAGGCGCGAAAGTTCTACGCAACTCAATTCCATCTCGAAGTCGCGCATACGCCGCAGGGTGCCGCGCTTATCGGCAATTTCGTGCGTCGGGTCGCCGGGTGCCGAGGCGATTGGACGATGCGCGCATTTCGAGACGAGGCAATCGATCGCATCCGCGCGCGGGTTGGGCACGGAAAAGTAATCTGCGGCCTGTCCGGAGGGGTCGATTCCGCGGTCGCGGCGGTGCTGATCCATGAGGCGATTGGCGACCAATTGACGTGCGTATTCGTCGACCACGGGCTGATGCGGCTCGGCGAGGCCGAGCAAGTCGTTTCGCTGTTCAAAGAACACTATAATATTCCGCTCATACATGTTGACGCATCGAGGAAATTTGTCGATGCGCTCGTCGGCGTCGCGGATCCAGAGTCAAAACGGAAAACAATTGGACGCTTGTTCATCGACGTGTTCGAGGAAGAGGCCCGTGGGATCGGCGGCGCCACCTTCCTGGCGCAGGGCACGCTTTATCCCGACGTCATCGAGAGCGTTTCGGTCACCGGCGGACCGTCGGTCACCATAAAGTCGCATCACAATGTCGGTGGGCTGCCGCAACGCATGAATATGCAACTCGTTGAGCCGCTGCGCGAATTGTTCAAGGACGAGGTGAGGGCGCTCGGCCGCGAACTCGGTCTGCCGGACGTTTTTGTCGGCCGGCATCCGTTTCCTGGGCCCGGTCTTGCGATCCGCTGCCCAGGCGAGATCACCCGCGAAAAGCTCGACATCCTTCGCCTCGCCGACGCGGTCTACATCGATGAGATCCGTAAGGCCGGGTTATATGACAACGTCTGGCAGGCGTTTGCAGTCATATTGCCGGTGAAATCAGTCGGCGTCATGGGCGACTACCGCACCTATGAATACGTGGTTGGCCTGCGCGCCGTCACCTCGGTCGATGGAATGACGGCAGATTTCTTCGCGTTTGACATGAAATTTCTCGCGCAGGTTGCAACGCGGATTATCAACGAAGTCAAGGGCGTTAACCGCGTGGTCTATGACATCACGTCAAAGCCGCCTGGCACCATCGAGTGGGAATAGGCGCATTGGTGGCGGCCTTGTCAGGGTTGCGCGTCGCGCAGTCCGTCGCGGTTACTCGCACGTACTTATGCCAGAAACGGTCCGGTCTGGCGCGGGTCTGTCAGCGATAAGACCTTGCCGCGAAAACGCATCGTGTGCCAACGCCTTCCGTGTTCGGCCGTGGGGTCGCCAGAAGGGAGAGGCAATTCCGATAGCAACGAACGCGGAAGGGATCCGACTTGAGCATTTTCCGGCGAGGTGGCAACCGGTTCGACGCAGAAAATGCGGCAAAGCCAGGAAAATTAAGCGCTTTCCAAATCGATTGAAATGGGAAGCGCTCTTGCGGCTCCAATGGCAATGCCGCGCTGAGTTCGATTCGCGTCGACGGCTGGGGCGGCCTCTTACTGCCAACCCCCCACAACCGCCGACCACCGCGTCCAAACGGGGGATATAGCCGGTCAAACCACGGTTCGCCGACGGTCGCGGTTTAAAACGCCAGCCCGCCAGAATCGCAGGACTTTTCGGCAGGATTGCTGGCGACGCAATCACGCTCGGGGCAGCTCTTGGCCATCGCGTTAAGCATGCCGCAATGCTTGATGTAAGCCGGCCGCAATTCTCCTTGTAACGCAACCGCCGCACGTCCAAAATCTTAAAAAAGCGTGAATTAAGCCGATCGCCAGGAAAGGCGGTTTTGGAGACGGAACCGGAATGTACGCTTTTTTGCTGCCGCTTGGTGTTCTGTGTGCGCTTGCCGGCCTGATTTCGATTGGATTTGGTGTTCCAGTCAAAGAATTCGCACTCGGGAATACGCTTATTCTCGCAGGCACGATCGGATTTACTGGGGGCATCGCCATCATCGGCCTGGCCG
>JACQAE010000136.1 GCA_016195095.1 Pseudomonadota bacterium | reverse complement strand
GAAGAATTGAATGTCATATCAATGATATGGGCGCTGATCTTCTGACCATTTCTGGGCATAAGCTGGGTGGCCCGCAGGGGGTGGGCGCGGTGGTGCGGCGGTCGGAGGCGGTTCACATCGGTGAGCCGTTGATTCGCGGCGGCGGGCAGGAGCGCGGCCTGCGGGCGGGCACCGAGAACGTCGCGGCAATAGCCGGTTTTGCTGCGGCGGCCGTTGCCGCGCGAAAAAAATGGGAGGCGGAAAGCGCCCGGATCGAGGCTTTGCGCGACCGATTTGAACAGGAATTGCGCCAAATCTCGCCAAAGGCAATCATTTTTGGCGCCGACGTCGCGCGGTTGCCCAATACCACCCTGTTCGCGCTCCCCGGCGTCAAGGCCGAAACCGCCCTGATCGCGCTCGACCTCGCGGGGATAGCGGTTTCCTCCGGGTCGGCCTGCTCATCGGGCAAGGTTGCCGCGTCGCACGTCTTGGCCGCCATGGCGGTTGACCCGGCGCTGGCGCGCGGCGGAATTCGGGTCAGTCTGGGCGCTCAAACAGGGGAGCGCGAATTAGACGCGTTCTTAAAGGCTTGGAAGCGGGTCGCGGACGCGCTATCTAGAGGTAAGCCCGGCCTCGCCGCGTAAACCGCAACATGAGAGGGTGATCGCCGCCGAAAGGGTACGAACACCATAGCCGATTGATCCAACCCGCGGTCCTTGAAACCGCGCTGGAGGGAATGAAATGCCGGCCGTCCAGGAGACCGTCGATCAGGTCCGCCGCGTCGATGTCGACCAATATAAATACGGGTTCGAGACGCTGATCGAATCCGACAAGGCCCCCAGGGGCCTGTGCGAAGATACCGTCCGCTTCATCTCGGAAAAGAAGAACGAGCCGGCGTGGATGCTGGCGTGGCGGCTTGACGCCTATAGCCGCTGGCTGACAATGCGCGAGCCGGACTGGGCGCGGGTGGAATATCCCCGCATCGATTACCAGAATATTTATTACTACTCGGCGCCCAAGCGCAACGCCGGTCCGAAATCGCTCGACGAGATCGACCCGGAAATCCTGCGCACCTACGAAAAACTCGGTATTCCGCTGCGCGAACAGGAAATGCTCGCCGGCGTCGTGCGCGAGGACGGCTCGACCCCGACGCGGGTCGCAGTCGATGCGGTGTTCGATTCGGTCTCCGTGGCGACGACGTTCAAGGAGGAGTTGCGCAAGGCCGGCGTGATTTTCATGCCGATGTCGGAGGCGTTGCGTGAGCACCCCGACCTGGTGCGCAAGTATCTCGGCACCGTCGTTCCGGTGAGCGACAACTTCTTCGCGACGCTCAATTCCGCGGTGTTCTCCGACGGCTCGTTCGTCTACGTGCCGCCCGGCGTGCGCTGCCCGATGGAGCTTTCGACCTATTTCCGCATCAACGAGAAGGATACCGGGCAGTTCGAGCGCACCCTGATCATCGCCGACAAGGGGTCCTATGTCAGCTATCTCGAAGGCTGCACCGCGCCGATGCGAGACGAAAATCAGCTGCATGCGGCAGTCGTCGAGCTGATCGCGCTCGACGACGCGGAGATCAAGTACTCGACGGTTCAGAACTGGTATCCCGGCGACGCCGAGGGGCGCGGCGGCATCTATAATTTCGTGACCAAGCGCGGCGATTGCCGTGGCCGCAACTCCAAGATTTCCTGGACGCAGGTGGAGACCGGTTCCGCTATCACCTGGAAATATCCGAGTTGCATCCTGCGCGGCGACAATTCGCGCGGCGAGTTCTATTCGATCGCCATTTCCAATGGCCGCCAGCAGGTCGATTCGGGAACCAAGATGATCCACCTTGGCAAGAACACGACCAGCCGCATCATTTCCAAGGGCATCGCGGCGGGGCGCTCGCAGAACACCTATCGCGGGCTCGTATCGGCGCATCGGCGCGCCGGCGGCGCGCGCAACTTCACCAACTGCGACTCCCTGCTGATTGGCCCGAATTGTGGCGCGCACACCGTCCCCTATATCGAGGCCAAGAACGCGTCCGCCGTGTTCGAGCACGAGGCGACGACGTCGAAAATTTCCGAGGATACGCTGTTCTACTGCATGCAGCGCGGGCTTTCGCAGGAGGATGCCGTCGCCCTCGTCGTCAACGGCTTCGTCAAGGACGTGCTGCAGCAGTTGCCGATGGAATTCGCGGTCGAGGCGCAGAAGCTGATCTCGATCTCGTTGGAAGGCTCCGTCGGCTGATCCATGGCGCTGATGGAATGGGACCGATGCCGGGCGGCGTGGGAACTCATGGCGGATTTCTCGACGGGTTCCGTCGCGACATGGCCGCCGCAAGCGCCGACGGTCTTGATGGCGAAAGCGTCGCGGCGCGGCTGCGCGAATGGCTGCGGCGCGACTGCGAGCGGTTTTCGGCGCCGCTCGCGAACATCGAGCAGTGGGCGCGGAACGTCGAGTTTGAGATCGTGGGAAGCGAATATCCCCGTTTCACGATCGAATGTCTTGGTCCGGCGGCGTTTCGGTTCTACCCGGCGGTGCGTAACGGCGAGGCAATAACGTGGTTGAACATCTGGGTCGGCGAAGACTTGCCCGCCGCGACCATGGTCGAGAGGGTGCAAAGCGAATTCAACCGCCGCCAATGATTGGCGAAGGTGAGGAAACGGGCCGGCAATCTCATGAGCGAGGACAACGAAGTGGCGTTGCTTGAAATCAGGAATCTACACGTCAGCGTCGATGAGCGGTTGATCCTGAAGGGACTTAATCTCACCGTGAACAAGGGTGAGGTGCACGCGATCATGGGCCCCAACGGCTCGGGAAAATCGACGCTGGCGCACGTGCTGGCGGGAAAGAGCCACTACGCTGTCACCGCGGGCGGCGTGACGTTCGAAGGCGAGGATCTCCTCGGCCTCAAGCCCAACGAGCGCGCGGCGAAGGGTCTGTTCCTGGCGTTCCAATATCCGCTGGAGATTCCGGGCGTCGCGACGATGAATTTCCTGCGCACCGCGCTCAACGCGCAACGCAAGACGCGCGGCGAGGCGGAGCTGACGACGCCGGATTTCCTCAAGCGCGTGCGCGGGGAGGCGGCAAAGCTCAATATCGACCAGGACATGTTGCGGCGCTCGGTCAATGTCGGTTTTTCCGGCGGCGAGAAGAAGCGCAACGAGATTTTGCAGATGGCGCTGCTCGAGCCGAAGCTCGCGGTGCTCGACGAGACCGATTCCGGCCTCGACATCGACGCCCTCAAGGTCGTCGCCGACGGCGTCAACCACCTGCGCTCGCCGGAGCGCGGCATGATCGTGATCACGCATTACCAGCGCCTCCTCGATCACATCGTGCCAGACATCGTGCACGTGCTCTCGCGCGGGCGCATCGTGCGCACCGGCGGCAAGGAGCTGGCGCGCGAGCTCGAGGCCGAGGGTTATTCCGCCTACCAGGAAGAGGCGGCGTGAGGACGTCATGAACGTGGAAATCCGCCCAAGCCGCACGGCCGCAGAAACCGCGCTGGCGCAGGCCTATGCCGCCGCCCGCCCGCAATTGCCGGGCGTCGCCGCGCGGCGCGACGCGGCCTTCGGGCGCTTCGCCGCGAGCGGCCTGCGCGCACCTCGCCGCGCTCGGCGCGCGCCGCCTGGTTGTCGTCGACGGCCATTTCGATCTGGCCTTGTCGGATCTCGACGCGCTTGAGGCCGGCCTTTCGATCGGCTCGCTGGCGCGGGCGCTGGCCGATGGCGAGCGTAATGTCTTGGCACGCGTCGGCGCGCAAACCGGCGCCGACGGCGACCCAGCCTATGCGCTCAATACCGCCTTCATGCGCGATGGCGTCGTCATCACGTTGGCCGACGGCGCGATCGTGGAGCGCCCGATCCACCTCGCCTTCGTCCATGCCGCTTCGTCGCCGCGGGCGGTATTCGCACGCTCGCTCATCACCATTGGCGCCGGCGCCAAGGTCATGATTGTGGAGAGCCACGAAGGCGCGCCGGCGAGCGATTACCAGGTCAACAACGCGACCGACTTCGCGGTCGGCGCGCGGGCCGAGGTTGCGCACCTCAAGCTGACCGGCGAGGCGGCAAATGCGCTGCATGTGGCGACGCAGGTGGCGACGATCGGAGCGCAGGCGCGATATTCCAGTTTCACCTTCAATGTCGGCGGGGCGCTGGTGCGCAACCAGATGTTTGTGCGCTGCGCCGGCGAGGGCTCCACCGTCGATCTCGGCGGGGTGAGCCTCCTGCGCCAGCGCCAGCATGCCGACAACACGCTCGTCCTCGACCACGCGTTCGGCGGCTGCGTGAGCCGCGAGATGTTCAAGGTCGTGCTCGCGGATTCGAGCCGCGGCGTCTTCCAGGGCAAGATCATCGTGCGGCCGCACGCGCAGAAGACCGACGCGCGCATGATGTCGCAGGCGCTGTTGCTCTCGCCGGACGCCGAGGCCGACAACAAGCCGGAACTGGAAATTTTCGCCGACGACGTGCAATGCGGCCATGGCGCGACGGCCGGCGCAATCGACGCCGACCTGAAATTCTACCTCATGGCGCGCGGTATTCCCGAGGCGCAAGCCGAGGCGCTGCTCATTCAGGCGTTTGCCGGCGAGGCGGTCGAGACGATCGCGCATGCCGGCCTGCGCGAGATCGTGATGGACGCGGTCATTGCCTGGCTCAAGGCGCGGTGACGGACATGCATCCCGCGCTGAAAAATGGTGCCTATGACGTCGAGCGCGTCCGCGCGGACTTTCCCATCCTCGCCACGCAGGTCTATGGCAAGCCGCTCGTCTATCTCGACAACGCCGCCTCGGCGCAAAAGCCGCTTGCGGTGCTCGAGCGGATGCAGCAGGCCTATACGAGCGAATATGCCAACGTCCACCGCGGGCTGCACTACCTCGCCAATACCGCGACCGAGGCCTATGAGGGCGCGCGCGAGAAGGTGCGCGCCTTCATCAACGCGGCCCGCGCCGAGGAGATCGTCTTCACCCGCAACGCCACGGAGGCGATCAATCTTGTCGCCGCGACGTTTGCGCGCGAGCGCATCGCGCCCGGAGATGAGATCGTTTTGTCGATCCTGGAACATCATTCCAATATCGTGCCCTGGCATTTCCTGCGCGAACGCCATGGCGCGGTGATTCGCTGGGCGCCGGTCGACGATGCCGGCAATTTTCTCCTCGACGCTTTCGAGAAGCTGCTTGGCCCGCGCACCAAGATGGTGGCGATAACGCACATGTCGAATGTGCTGGGAACCATCGTTCCGGTGCGCGAGGTCGTGCGCATGGCGCATGCGCGCGGCATTCCCGTCCTCGTCGATGGCGCGCAGGGCGCGGTGCACCTCAACGTCGACGTACAGGATATCGGCTGCGATTTCTATGCGCTGACCGGCCACAAGCTCTACGGCCCGAGCGGCATCGGCGCGCTTTACGGCAAGTACGCCCACCTCGCCGCGATGCCGCCCTATAGCGGCGGCGGCGAGATGATCCGCGACGTGTACGAGGATCGCGTCACCTATGGTGAACCGCCGCACCGCTTCGAGGCCGGCACACCGCCGATCGTGCAGGCGATCGGGTTTGGCGCGGCGCTCGACTACATCGGCGCGATCGGCAAGGAGCGCATCCAGGGTCATGAGAACGATCTGCGCGATTACGCGCATGAACGCTTGCACGGGATCAACCGGTTGCGCATCGTCGGGACGGCGCGCGAGAAGGGCGCGATCGTTTCGTTCGAGATCGCGGGCGCGCACCCGCACGATGTCGCGACCGTCATCGATCGCGCCGGGGTGGCGGTGCGCGCCGGCACGCATTGCGTCATGCCGCTGTTGGCGCGCTATGGGCTGACCGCAACCTGCCGGGCGTCGTTCGGGCTCTACAATACCCGCGACGAAGTCGATCGCCTCGCCGACGCGCTGGTCAAAACGCAGGAATTCTTCGCATGATCGAGGACCAACCCGCGGCGGCGGATGCCGCCGCTTCCGAGAATGCCGGCATGGAGCGCGGCGCCGAAGGTGCGCCGTCGGGCGCGCTCGACGGCGCCGAAATCGCGCGGCTGAGCGACGCGATCGTGGCGGCGCTCAAGACCGTCTATGACCCGGAAATTCCGGCCGACATCTATGAGCTGGGACTGATCTACCGCATCGATATCGGCAATGACCGCGCCGTGGCGGTGGACATGACGTTGACCACCCCCAATTGTCCCTCGGCGCAGGAGCTTCCGATCATGGTCGAGGACGCGGTGTCGTCGGTGCCGGGCGTCGGGCCTGTCACCGTCAAAGTCGTCTGGGAGCCGCCCTGGGACCAGAGCCGCATGTCGGACGAGGCCCGTGTCGTGCTCAACATGTGGTAGACGCGCATGAAGGTCGGCGCGGCGCTTGCGGCGCGCCAGCCTTCACATAAAGCGAAGAGCCATTATGTTAATGCCAAGCGTGTAAGTGCCAACCGTTTCGTGCATCCGGGCCTTGAACCCGGCGAGAGGAGAATGACGATGGCTAGCCCGCGACCGCGCCCACAGGTCATGCGCCTCACCGAGGCCGCAGCCGCCCGCATTGGCGACATCATGGCGCGGTCCGAACGGACGCTCGCGGGTGTGCGCGTCGGCGTCAAGAATGCCGGCTGCGCCGGCATGTCCTATACGATGGAATATGCCGAGAGCGCCGGCCCCAACGACGAGGTCGTCGTGGACCGCGGCGTGCGGCTGCTCATCGATCCGAAAGCGGTCATGTTTCTGCTCGGAACCGAGATGGATTACAAGATCGACAAGCTATCGGCCGGCTTCGTGTTCAACAATCCCAACCAGACATCGGCTTGTGGCTGTGGCGAATCGGTCACGCTCAAGCCGGCCACCGACGACGGCGCGGCGCCGGACGCCGCCCGGTAGCGCCGCTCAAATCGCACGCGGAACCCATGGACGCGGATCATATCGCCGACCTGTTCTCGCGCTTCGCTCCCGTGTCGGTGCGCCGCATGTTCGGCGGTGCCGGTATTTTTCGCGACGGTGTCATGTTCGCGCTGGTCGCCGATGACACGATCTATCTCAAGGCGGATGCGCAGACGGTGCCCGCTTTCGAGCGTGAGGGGATGCAGGCTTTTACTCATACGAGCCCGGGCGGCCGCCGCACGGTCATGTCCTATTGGCACATGCCCGACCGGCTTCTGGACGATACCGAGGAACTCGCGCGCTGGGCGAGCGACGCCTATGCGGTGGCAATGCGGGCAGCGAAGCCGGCGCGCGCGGCGCGACCGCCGCGTCGTCGCTGATCGGCTGGTTGTACCTGGCCTTGGAGCCGATCGTGAAAAGGAGGAACCGCTTTGCCGATCGGATTGTGCTCGAACAAGCGACGGTGAGGCTTGAGGGGGCTTTGCGGCGAAGTGGGAACCGGTTCGCCGCGGAAAATGCAGCGCTTTGCGATTCAATTGAAACGGAAGGCGCTCTAGAGCCTTTCCGGCTTTGATGAAATCAAAGCCGCGGCTCGCATTTTTTGTTTTGACGCGATTTCTTCGCGCGAATCGGTACCCGCTTCGCTCGAAGACGCTCTAGGCGACGCGCGCATCGGCGAGTGGCGATAATTCCGGGTCGGTCTCGCAGATCATCCGGTTGCGGCCGCCGCGTTTCGCCGCATAGAGGCACGTATCCGCGCGCTCGATCAGGTTCTGCATCGACTCGCCATGCTGCCAACTCGCGACGCCGAGCGACACGGTTACGCGCCCGAGGTTTTCCCCGGTCGAACGTTTGATCAGCTCCTTGGTCGCGACGGCGCGACGGATTTGGTCGGCGAGCGCCTTGGCGCGCTGCAGGGCGGTGTTGGGCAGCACGATGGCGAATTCCTCGCCGCCGTAACGCGCGGCGAGCGCGTGGTCCTTGATATTCTGCTGCAGTGACGTGGCGACGAGGCGCAATACCTGGTCACCGGTCAGGTGGCCGTAATTGTCGTTGAATTTCTTGAAATGGTCGATATCGGCCATGATCAACGACACCGGATGGCCGTCGCGATTAGCGTCGGCAACCGCCTTGGTCAGGCCCTCATCGAACGATTTGCGATTGGCGAGGCCGGTCAACGGGTCGGTCAGGCTTTCATTGCGCACCGCGGCGAGGTTTTCCTGAAGCTGGTTGATTTCGTGCTTCGAATATTTGAGCCGGTCCTCGAGGTGACGGTTGGCGAACTCCATCTCCTTGGTCGAGTGGATCAGGCTGGCGACGATCGTGCGTAAGCCATCGCTGTCCTTGACGCTGCCAAGCTGGCCCGCGACGCCGGCCAGATTTTCGGTGTGCTTCGACGCATTGCCGGCGGCGCTGTCGATCATCGCCACGACCTGTCCGATTTCATCCATGACGCGCGCGCCGACGGTATCGATGCGCTGGGTATGGCGCAGCGGCGAAAGATAGACGTCGTAAATGTGATCGACCTCCGCCTGCGTGAGGTTCCCGTTCGCGTCTAGGCGCTCGTTGATCGCGCTGTTGAGCTGCGGGTTATGGCGGGCGGCGTAATGGTACCAAATTTCATAATTGCGCGGCAGCGGCGGCTGCTGCAACGCCTTGATCTGGCCCAATGCAATTTCGGCGTAGACCATCGTCTGCGCATGGTCGTGTTCCGCCGTCATCGTTCCCTCCCAACTGGCAAAAGGAAGCACCCTGCCGTTGCATGTCGCAACGGTCGGGCGCTCCTACTTTTGGGCTATCATCATAGGTAATGGAGGGACGTGAACGCAGAGTAAACGACGACGAGGAATCGCGTCGCCGTTGGGGCCTTGATAATCCGTGATCGCAAGGGCTTTGCACGCGTTTAACGCATGGGAAATCATGTGCCGCCACGCCAGCGTCACAGCCGCCCGCGAGGCTGCGCGCGACGATCGCGATCGATCTCAAATAGGCTCCGAATTCCGGCAGAACATGGTTTTGCGCCGGAGCGCCGACCGCGGGCAGGGCGCGGTCATACCTTCACGCGCACCGGCCGGAACAGGAACGCGGGCAGGTGGTCCGGCCGATCGTTGCGCTCGGCGGGTATTGCCGCTTGTGTCACGGGTCGCGACGCGGGTTCCGCTCGCGCATGCTTGGCGGGCGGGCGTGGCGCCTGCTGCCGTGGCGCCGGCTGCCGTGGCCTGCGGGCGTCGCGGCGCGGCGGGCGCGACTTGGCCGCCGGCAATTGCGCGTCTGGCGGCGATTCGCCGGCCGCGGGATCGGCAATCCATTGGATCGTTTGCCCGATCAGGCTTTCGATGGCGGCGACGGAGCGCAGATCGGACGGGGCGACGATGGTGGTCGCCGTTCCCGATCGCCCGGCGCGGCCGGTGCGGCCGATGCGATGCACGTAGTCGTCGGGGTGGTGCGGGACGTCGAAATTGAAGATGTGGCTCACGTCCGGAATATCCAGGCCGCGCGCGGCGACGTCGGAGGCGACCAGGAGCGCGACCTCGCCACGGCGGAATTGGTCGAGCGCGTGCATGCGCGCCGACTGATCGAGGTCGCCATGCAGGGCGGCGACCGAAAAGCCGTGACGGCGCAGCGAATTGTGCACGCGTGCCACCTCCGTCTTGCGATTGCAAAAAATGATGGCGTTCTTGACGCCTTCCGGCGCGCGGATCAAGCGCCGCAGGACCTCGCGTTTTTCACTCGGATCGCCGCTGCTGCGGACCAATTGCTGCGTGATCGCAGCGACCGTTGTCGCTGGGCGCGCGACCTCGACTTTGACGGGGTTATGCAGGAACTGTTCGGTGATGCGGCGAATTTCCGGCGGCATCGTGGCCGTGAAAAACAGCGTCTGGCGGGTAAACGGAACCAGTTTGCAAATGCGCTCGATGTCGGGAATGAAACCCATGTCGAGCATGCGGTCGGATTCGTCGATGACCAGAAGTTCAACGCCGGACAGCAGCAGCCGGCCGCGTTCGAAATGATCGAGCAGGCGGCCCGGCGTCGCGATCAGCACGTCGACGCCGCGCGTGAGCTTGGCGTCCTGATCGTCGAACGACACGCCGCCGATCAGCAACGCGACGTTGAGCTTGTGCTTGGCGCCATATTTGACGAAGCTTTCCTCGACCTGCGCGGCGAGTTCGCGCGTCGGCTCGAGAATGAGCGTGCGCGGCATGCGCGCGCGCGCGCGACCCTGTTCGAGCACGGTGAGCATCGGCAAAACGAATGCCGCGGTCTTACCGGTACCGGTCTGCGCGATGCCAAGCACGTCGCGGCGCGCGAGCACGTGCGGAATGGCCTGGTCCTGGATGGGGGTGGGAACGGTATAGCCGGCGGCCGCGACGGCGGAGAGAACTTTTTCGGAAAGGCCGAGATGGGAAAAGGGCATGAATCCTCGAGTCATGGCCGCCGGCAAAATATCCGCGCCGGATCATGAACGTTGGAGAATTGTGCGCGGAAAAATCGGCGGCCGGTTGGTTCGCGATCGAACCGGATGGGCGGAACATAATGTGCACATGGCGAAAGTCAATGCTCGCGTGTCGCGATAAGTTAATTAATTCTCATGGCTTTTTCGGATTTTCCGGATTGGGGAGGGTGCATGCGCGTCGCGCCATCGGCTAGCCTGCTGGTGCCGGGCTTGATGTGCTCGGCGCGGCTCTATGCCGCGCAGGTCGAGGCCCTTTGGCGGTTTGGATCGGTCCAGGTGGCCGACCACCGCCATGATGACACGCTCGGCGCCATTGCGCGCCGAATTCTGACCGATGCACCGGCCAGATTTGCCCTTCTAGGACTTTCGATGGGCGGCTATGTCGCGTTTGAAATCATGCGCCAGGCGCCCGATCGGGTGGCGCGGCTCGCGCTTCTTGACACGAATGCGCACGCCGATAGTCCGGCGCAAACCGCGCGGCGTAACGAATTGATCGCGCTCGCGCAATCGCGGCAAATCGAGGAAGTGGCCGATCTGCATTTCGCGTCCTTTGTGCACGCGGCGCGGCGCGACGACGTGGCGTTGCGGGAGGTGGTCCGTTCGATGGCGCGCGATACCGGCGCCGCGGCCTACATTCGCCAGCAGCGCGCGATCGCGGCGCGTCCCGATTCCATGCCGCTCCTGGCCACGATCCGTTGCTCCACCTTGGTGCTCGTCGGAGACGGTGATGAGCTGACGCCGCCGGCGCGATCGCGCGAAATTGCCGCAGCCGTCGCCGGCGCAAAGCTCGTCGTCATTCCGCACTGTGGGCACCTGTCCACGCTCGAGCAGCCGCAGGCGGTGAACGCGGCGCTGGCAGACTGGATGGCGGCCTGAAATAGACGATATAATGTCGCGATTGCGGCCGCCTGCGCGGATCGCGAATAGGTGGCCCATCGTTGCCAGCACCGGCACAAGCAGCGGCATGAGGAGAGTAATCAATGCATGCAGTGTTCGGAAAATTTGCCGGATGCGTGTTGGCCACGCTTTTTGCCACCGTGGCGGCGGCATGGCCGGCGCAGGCGCAAAAACGCGCCGCGCTCGTTATCGGCAATGACGCCTACCAAAACGTTCCGCCGCTGCGTAAGGCGGCCAATGACGCGCGCACGATGGGCGATACGTTGAAAAAGCTAGGTTTTGGTGTGCTTTACGGAGAAAATCTCACGCGCCGCGACATGGCCGACAAGCTGATCACGTTCGACCGCATGGTGGAGCCCGGCACCGTCGCATTCTTCTTTTTTGCCGGGCATGGCTTCGAAGTAAAGGGCGAGAACTATCTCCTGCCCGTCGACGTCCCGCCGGCGCGCGAGGGCCAGGAGGAGCTTGTACGCGATTCCGCCGTGGCGGCGCAGCGAATCATCGATCGCTTGCAAGCGCGTGGCGCGCGAACGGCGATTCTCATCCTTGACGCTTGCCGCGATAATCCCTTTGAGCGCAAAGGAACCCGCGCGGTTGCCGGCGTCGGCGGGCTTGCCGCCATGACGCCGCCGGAAGGGGTTTTTGTCGTATTTTCGGCCGGCGCGAAGCAGACCGCGCTCGACCGCCTTTCCGACGCCGACGCCAATCCCAACTCCGTCTTTACGCGCACGTTCGCCAAGGAGCTGGCGACGCCTGGCCTGACGCTCGTCCAGATTGCCAAGCGCGTCCAGTCGAACGTCAAGAATCTTGCGACCAGCGTCAATCATTACCAGACGCCCGCCTATTACGACCAGATTGTCGGCGACGTGGTGCTGATCGGCACGCCGGCCGACGCGCCGGCCGGTGCTTCGCTGCCGATCGGCCCGGTTGCCGCGCTTCCGTCGGCGCCGCTGGCGGCGCGCCCGCAGCCTACGCCAAACCCATCGGAGCCAACCAACGCGCCGATTGCAAATTTCTCGCGGCACAATTCCGGCTGGACGGTATCACTGTCATTTGCCGAGCCGACAACCGTCATTTCCTATCGCCTTGGCGATGCCGGAAACTTCCGCGAGACTGGGTTTCTCGACGTGCTCGATGCACAGACGCGCAAACGCATGGCCAACCCGTCATTTTCGCTTGACGCCGATCAGGGGCCGACGACCATCTATGTCCGTTACGTCGACCGGCGTGGCGAAGAGGTCGGCCCGTTTCCAATCAATTTCGACCCGATGGGCGCGCTGGTGCGCGATCAGCGCAAGATTCTAGAAATGACCGCGTCAAGCTGGCTGAGTTTCCGTGAATTCAATGGATTGCTGGTCTATTACACGCATCTGGTTTCCAATCGCTGCGCCATCCGAGAGGCGCGCATCGGCCTCGACAGCAGCCTGCCGGACCGCGTGCTCAAGCTACCGCCCTGCGATCTGCGCGATCCATCGGCGATACCTGCAGGCGCGCAACTCTATCTCAAGCTCGCACCCACGACCCGATCGATCTCGGTGGAACTGACCTTTCGCGACGGCAGCCAATCGGAGATCAAGACGTTTCGGCGCTAGAGTGCTTCGCGTTTCAATTGCATCGCAAAGCGCTCGATATTCTCTTGCGTTGCCGCATTTTCTGCGGCGAACCGGTTCCCACTTCGCCGGAAAATGCTCCGGTTTCTTTGACGTTGTCGCATTTTCTGCGGCGAACCGGTTCCCACTTCGCCGGAAAATGCTCTAGGCGACCAGCACGTTCTTGAATTGCCACGGATCGCTTTCGTCGATGTCCTCGGGAAACAGGCCGGGCCGGCCGCGCAGTGGCGTCCAGTCGGTGAATTTCCCAATGACCGGCCCAAGGTACGGCCGCTGGATTTCCAGACAACGGCGAAAATCCAATTCGTCGGCCTCGACAATGCCGCGGTCGGGATTCTCCAGCATCCACACGATGCCGGCGAGTACGGCGGAGGTCACCTGCAGGCCGGTCGCGTTCTGGTAGGGCGCGAGGCGGCGGGTTTCCTCGATGGAAAGTTGCGAGCCATACCAATAGGCGTTCCTGGCATGGCCGTAGAGCAGGACGCCGAGTTCGTCGATGCCGTCGATGATCTCATGCTCGTCGAGAATGCGCCAATGATCCTGACGCTGCCACGCGCTGCCCGCCATTTCATGCAACGACAGCACGGCGTCGTCACAAGGATGATAGGCATAATGGCAGGTCGGCCGATACACCGTCTTTTCGCTCTCGCGCACGGTGAAATAGTCGGCGATCGAGATCGATTCATTGTGCGTGACGAGAAATCCGTGCTGGGCCTGCGCGGTCGGCGTCCATGACCGCACGCGCGTGCCCGCGCCTGGGCGCAGCAGATAGACGGCCGCGCCACAGCCGAAATCGTGCCGGCGCGCGTTCGGCGGCATTTCCTTCTCATGCGTTCCCCAGCCGAGTTCCGCCGGCTGCAGGCCTTCCGAGCAGAAGCCCTCCACCGACCACGTATTGACGAATACGCCACGCGGCTTGGGATCGCGCGCGCGTTGCGTGTCGCGCTCGGCGATGTGGATGCCCTTGACGCCGGCGCGTCGCATCAATGCGCCCCATTCGGCGCGTGATTTTGGTTCATCCGCCGGCAGCCCAACCGCGTCGGCGACGTCAAGCAGCGCTTGCTTGACAAACCACGACACCATTCCCGGATTGGCGCCGCAGCAACTGATCGCGGTAATGCCGCCGGGGCGGCGCCGGCGCAGATCGAGCAGGCCCTCGCGCAGTGCGTAGTTCGAGCGATGCGAGACCGGCACGTCGCGGTTGGTGTAAAGGCCCGGCCAGGGTTCGACGACGGTATCGATGTAGAACGCATCCGCGTCCTTGCAGAACGCCATCAAATCGACCGATGACGTATCGACAGAGAGATTGACCACCAAGGCGCGTCCCGGCCCGCCCTTGAGCAGTGGCCCAAGAATGTCACGGTAGTTTTCCTTGGTCACGGCCAATTGTATGAAGCGTAGCTTGCGTTCGTCGACCAGTGCGCGGTCCGTATCGAGGGGGTCGATAACGACAAATTTCGACGCATCGAAACTGATGTGGCGTTCGAGCAGCGGCAGGGTGCCGCGGCCTATGGAACCAAAACCGATCATCACGATCGGGCCGTTAAAGCGGGCGTGGACGGGCCATGTCGTCATCGGTTGCAACTCCTTTGCAACCGCGTCTTATCCGCGGTGCGGTGGGAACGGAATAGGCGGCGGGAAGATTGCTGGCGACGTCCACCGAATTCAGGCAGCGCGGGCCGGGCAGGGGTGATGTCGGCAGCGCCACGCGCGATCGTTGCGAATTCGCGGTTCAGCGCGTTTGGCCGGGCCATTTGGCGCCCGCCTGGTGGCAAATATTGATGGTTGCGGCCGCGAAAAGTCGCTGTTGCCGCTGGGAAGAGGGGCGCGCGGGACAATCGATATCAAGGCAATTCAAATTTGCGGCGGCGAACCGGCCGACCTCCGTCCAGCGGAATAGGAGGCGTCTCGTTGCATTGGCACCGAGCGTGATCGCGTGGGAGACGCCATACAAGCGCGCGAATTCTTGCGCCATATTGGCCAACACGTGAGAGGGCGGCATTCGGCGACGGATTGTCGGGGAAATGGATGCGGAAAAGTTGCGGCGTTGGCGAGGTGCACGAGGGGTCAATACCGGATTTGACACGGGTCAATGCCCGGGCGAGCGGATTTTGCGCATTTCGCCACATGGGTGATAAAGCGGCCAATATCGCGCCTCCTTTCGAAGCCATGAGGCTGCTCGCCGCCGACGCGCGACACGCCTATCCGTTCGTCCAATTCTTTCATCCCGAGGTGACGCTCAGTCAGTGGCTGAAATTTGTGCGGCCCTTTGCGGCAGCCAGCGAGCAGAACAAGGGCGTGGTAACGGTGCGGGACCGCAGGCGCTATATCCATGCCGCGTTTGCCTATTTTGTCGAGAGGCCACTAGCGCAGTGGCCGATTTTGCGTATCGACGAACTCATGGTCGGACGCTTGCCGGGACGCTTGCTCAATGACGCCGTGCTGGCGGCGATCGTCGGCACTGCGCGCGGGCTGCGCTGCGCGCGGATCCAAGTGGCAGGAAGCTCCGCATGGCACGACAGGGCGGACGCCGCCACGCTGGCGTACTTGATCAAATCCGGTTTCCGGCCAAGCGCACCGCCGCTCACGCGCAGCATCGACCGCCCGCTTCCGAGCGCCAGTCTCTCGGCGTGATGGTGCGGGTCGTCGCCTCGCGGGCCGGTTGATCGGCAAGGAATTCGGAAAAGCTCGCAATGCAACCGTGCTCGCCCGCGGCCGTCAGGCCATTCCTCGGTCCCGTCGGGCACTCAAGGAGTATCGAACGGCGTGCGCCAAGGGTGTGAATCGCACAGGCCCGGCGCGGTCGGCCGGCCGCGATCTGCGCCGGGTCGGTTCATTCCCGCAACCGGACCGCGCAGCGGCCGCATGTGCTGTGTCGGGCCGTTACTTGATCTTTCCTTCACGGAACTCGACGTGTTTTCTGGCGACGGGATCGTACTTTTTCTTCACCAATTTTTCGGTCTGCGTGCGCGAGTTTTTCTTGGTGACATAGTAGAAACCGGTGTCGGCGCTCGAAACCAGCTTAACCTTGATTGTCGTTGCCTTGGCCATGACTAAAATCCTCCAGCCGTCTTTGCGAATGCCGCCCAGGCACCTTTCCGAGGCGCAGCGGCCGGGGTGCCGCAGGCACTAAACAAACTAAAGGCGCGACGCCAAACGCTATAAGCCCGCGTGCATTCGAACGCGCAGCGGATACCGCAGTTTGACCCATTCGCCAATAGCGCCTGATTTGCGCGGCCGCACGCTAGTCGGCCGCGACGAAAAGTCAAGAATATGCCGAATAGCGCGCGGCAAGCGCCAGAGACCACCTTATAGGATGTCGCGGACAAAGCCGTGATGCTTCCAGTGGTAGAACGGCGCCGGACGGTCATGCGGGAAGCCCTCGGCAATGCAGGCCTCCAGCTCGGCCAGCATGGTTGTGGTAATCGACGGCATATCGAGCCGTTGCGCCTCGTTGATCGCCAGCCAAACCAGCTCGACGAGCTCCGCGTCCGGTCCGGCGACGCCACCCAAGCGAAGCGCGATTGTTGCGGTATCGGCGGCAAAAAAACGTGTATCGAAACGTCGTGGACGCCCCGGCGGCGTAATGGCGCGGCCGATGAAGCGGACGGCCGAGAGGTCCGGATGCACGCGGGCCTCGGCAAAGGCGGCCCAGGACGCATTCGACGTCGCGGGCGGGACGTCGCGGCGCACGCCAATGATCAGGCCGGTTTCCTCACACGTTTCGCGGATTGCCGCCAGCACGAAGGCGCGCGCGCGATTGCGGCTCGGTCGGCGCGTCATATGCATCAACCGTTGTTCGATGCATTGGTGTAGCGGTGCGATCGCGGGCACGCGGTGATCGAGCGGTTCGACGCGACCGCCAGGAAAGACGAATTTTCCAGGCATGAATTTATGGGAATGATGCCGCCGGCCAAGCAGGACCTTGGGAACCGGGCCGCCGCGATCCACCAAGATCAATGTCGCGGCGTCGCGCGGGCGCACATAGGCGGATGTGCGATCGCGCGCGACGTCGTTTAGCCGCCGCGTGTTTTCGTCGGCGCCGGCGCTCATGCTCGCACCTTCCGATTGCCGGTCGGACTGGCGTCATGGTCGCCTTCCGGCGAGGTATGATCAAACCCGTGCATTCGCAGCGCCCATTGCCACCCGACGATGGCGCCCTTGACCGGTGCCAGCAGCCCGAGCGCAAGCGCAACCGTCAACGGGGTCCACAGCAAGACATGTATCCACATCGCGGGCGCCCACGCCGTCTCGAGCGCAAGTGCGAGAGGCACGACGATATGGCCGACGATGAGGATGACGAAATAGGCGGGCGCATCGTCGGCGCGGTGATGGTGCAACGTCTCGCCACATGCCGGGCAGAATTCAGCCACCTTCAGATAAGCGCGAAATAGCCGGCCCGTGCCACATTTGGGGCACCGGCAAAGTAGTCCGCGCCGCAACGCCTGCGCGATTGCGCGCGGATACTCGCCGTTGAATTCGTCGCTCGTTTCGCGCGCGCCTGTCACGTCACTTCTGCCTTCCTTTGTGCTTCGCGCGTCGGCGGTGACGGGCGAATGCGGGGCCGGCGGGCGCCCGCGGAGGGCCGCGCCGGGAGCGGATCTTCGCCGGCTCGTGTTGCGAGCGCGACAATAGCTCAAAGCGCAACGCGCCCGCGACAGGCGCGGCCTCGATTAGACGCACGCTCACGCGGTCCCCCAGTCTACGGACTTCCCCGCTTTGCGCACCCACCAATGCGCGTCTTGCCTCTTCATAGCGAAAATACTCGCCGCCCAAGGTGCGGATCGGGATGAATCCGTCGGCGCCGGTATCGTCGAGTTTGACGAACAGGCCGGCGCGCGTCACGCCGGAAATATATCCCTCGAACACCGCCCCTATGCGGTCGGCAAGAAAATGCGCAATGAGGCGATCGGCGGTTTCGCGCTCGGCCACCATGGCGCGGCGCTCGGTGGCGGAAATGCGCGCGGCGACTTCGTTGAGCGAGGCAACATCCGCGCCGTCGGGCAGTCCATCATTACCAAGCCGCAGGGCGCGGATCAGCGCGCGGTGCACGACGAGGTCGGCGTAGCGGCGGATCGGCGAGGTGAAATGCGCATATCGGCGCAGATTGAGGCCGAAATGGCCATAATTCTGCGGCGAATATTCCGCCTGCGCCTGCGTGCGCAGGATCACTTCATTGACCAGGAGTTCGATGTCCTTTCCTTTGACGCGTTCAAGAATCCCGTTGAATTGCGCCGCCCGCAACACGCCACCCGCCGGCATACGGATGTCAAGGCTGGCGAGGAATTCGCGCAGTGCCTCGCATTTGTCGATGCCCGGCTCGTCGTGAACGCGGTAGATGAGCGGCGTATGCGCGTGTTCGAGCGTTTCGGCGGCGGCAACGTTGGCGAGGATCATGAATTCCTCGATCAGGCGATGTGCGCCAAGCCGTTGCGGTGTGACCACGCGGTCGAGCGTGCCGTCGGCGTGCAACACGAGCTTGCGCTCGGGCAGATCGAGGTCAAGCGGCGCGCGCGCGGATCGTGCGATCTTTAATGCGCCATAGGCCGCGTAAAGCGGCGCAAGGATCGCCAAAAAGTCCCGTTCTGTTGCCTTGTCGGATGATTTCTCGATAGTGTCCTGCGCCTGCTGGTAGGCGAGGCGGGCCGCTGATCTTATCATGACGCGGTGAAACGAATGCGAGTGCTTGCGGCCGTCGGTGCCGACCACCATGCGCAAATACCGCGTCGTCATGATCCTTGGCGTCCGGTGGATCAATCGTGACAAACGGAAACTCGCGCCAATCCTCGTG
The DNA here is from genome assembly GCA_016195095.1 of Pseudomonadota bacterium. GTDB lineage: Bacteria > Pseudomonadota > Alphaproteobacteria > Rhizobiales > Xanthobacteraceae > JACQAE01. The sequence continues at coordinate 11,146 of JACQAE010000136.1, read as the reverse complement.
CCCGCCAAGGCCGGCGGGGCGCGCGCTGGCCGCCTCGCGCAGCGCGTCGGTGCCAAACGCATGCGGTATTTCGTGAAGGTGCAAGGCGATCAAGCTGACGGCCCGCTCGGTCTTCAACGAGCCAAGCCGCTCCTTCACCCTTGCGACAGGTAATCCAGCATCGCCATGGCGCAGGATGTCCACGGCGATGAGATCGCCGTCCACGGCGTCGAGTGTCGCACCGGCAGGAATGACTAATTCGCGGCCGCTGCTCTTTTTGTCCACCGGGACAAGCCGGCCCTCGCCGCCCGGCAAGGCGCGAAAGACGCCGAGCACGCGATGCCGGGCGCGATCGAAGACCTTGATGACGCGGCCGCGATAGGCGTCAGTGCCGTCTTCCGTCGTATCGATCTGCGTGCGCACGAGAACGCGGTCCCCGACGCCGGCAACCGCGTCATTCGTCCGGCGCCGGGCCGCGGAGATGCGGATTGTCGGTGGTTTTCCGAGCGGCCCCTCTTCCCATTCGGCTGGCGCCGCCAGCAGTTCGCCGTCGCTATCGGTGGCAAGGATGTCGGCGATAACGACCGGTGGCAATGCGCTCGCGCGACGCGCCCTCTGGCGACGGCGCGCGATTTTTCCGTCGTCGCCAAGTTCGCGCAGCATCGCCCGCAGTGCCGCGCGATCAGCATTTTTCAGGCCGAAGGCACGGGCGATCTCGCGCGTTCCGACATTGCCTGTTTGCGCCGATATGAACGCGACAATGGCGTCCTTCGACGGCAGCTGGGGAGCGGGCTTCTTTTGCTTATTCAACGATCGGTCCGAAAAGTCCCTGAACGGAGCGAATTCTCCGAGATCTGCCGCTCGTCAGGTCGGAAAAAGCAATACCAAACGGAACGGACGACCACGTCACGGTGACGCTGAGTTTAGCGCAGAATTATTTCTTGCCGGCTCGACGTGCCGGCCGAGCTGCGCCGCCGGTGGGCTTCTTTTGCGGTTGCGGCTTGCGCTTGGCCGACGCCGGCGCTTTTTCCGCCGCTTTGCGCGCCGGCCGGCGCTTTCCCGCGGCTTTGCCGCCGCTTTGTTCGGCGCGCGCGTCGACGAGCGCGACGGCCTGTGCGAGCGTTATGTCGTCGGGCGATTGGTCGCGCGGCAGCGTCGCATTGACGCCGGCATGACTGACATAGGGTCCGTAGCGCCCATTCTTGACCACCACCGCACCGCCCTTATCGGGATGTTCGCCAAGCGCGCGGCCCGGATCGGCCCCGAACCGGCGCCCTTTGCCGCCGCGTGCCGCCTTCTCGGCGATGAGCGTGACCGCGCGGTTGAGCCCGATGGACAGAACGTCTTCTCCTGACTCGAGGTTGGCAAAGGTCTTGCCGTGTTGGACGTAGGGACCGAAACGGCCGATGCCTGCGCGGATCGGCTCGCCACTCTCGGGATGTTTGCCGACTTCCCGCGGCAGCGACAGCAGGCCGAGCGCATAGTCAAGCTCGACCGAGGCCGGATCAACCCCCTTTGGAATGCTCGCCCGCTTGGGCTTCTCGCCGTCAACGGCCTCGCCAAGCTGGAGATAGGGTCCAAAACGACCCGACCGCGCGGTCACGTCGAGGCCGGATAGGGGATCGCGGCCAAGCGTGCGCGTTTGCGCGCTGCCATTGCCCTCGCCGTTGGGGGCGGAAAACGGCCGCGTGTAGCGGCATTCGGGATAATTGGCGCAGCCGATGAAGGCGCCGAATTTTCCGAGCTTTAGCGAAAGGCGCCCCGTCCCGCACGTCGGACACAGGCGCGGGTCGCTTCCATCCGCGCGCGGTGCAAATAGGTGCGGCGCCAACATCGCGTCGAGCGCGTCGATGACGTCGCCGATGCGCAAGTCCTTGATTTCGTCGACCGCCCCGATGAACCCGCGCCAAAAGTCACGCAGCACGTCCTTCCAGGCCACCTCGCTGTTGGAGACGCGATCAAGCTGTTCCTCGAGGCCGGCCGTGAAATCGTATTCGACGTATTTCGCAAAAAAGCTTTCGAGAAAGGCAACGACAATGCGTCCGCGATCCTCTGGGATCAGCCGGCGCTTGTCGATACGCACGTAGCTGCGGTCCTTGAGCACTTGCAGGATCGACGCGTAGGTGGACGGGCGGCCGATGCCGAGCTCCTCCATGCGTTTGACGAGGGCGGCCTCCGAATAGCGCGGCGGGGGCTCGGTAAAATGTTGCGTGGTCGCGAGCGCGCGCCGCTCCAGCGCCTCGCCCTGGCCCATGGCCGGCAGGCGCCTTGCATCGTCATCGTCCTCGTCTTCTTCGCGCCCCTCCTGGTAGACCGTGAGGAATCCGTCGAATTTGACCACCGTGCCCGACGCGCGCAACTCCAGCCGGCGCGCACCGGAACCGGCGATGATGTCGATGCTGGTACGCTCCAGCTCGGCGGATTCCGTCTGGCTGGCGATGGTGCGCCGCCAAATGAGTTCATAGAGACGTGCCTGCTCGGTCTCCAGCGAACGGGCGACATCCGACGGACGAACGGTGATGTCGGTCGGGCGTATGGCTTCGTGGGCTTCCTGTGCGTTCTTCGCCTTGGTCTGGTAGCGGCGTGGCGATTGTGGCACGTAGTTCGGCCCATAGTTCGATGCCACGGCTTTGCGAATGGCGCTAATCGCCTCCTCGGCGATCTGCACGCCGTCGGTGCGCATATAGGTGATCAGTCCGACGGTCTCGCCGCCAATTTCCATGCCTTCATAGAGGCGTTGCGCCAGGCGCATTGTATGCGCCGGGGCAAAACCCAATTTTCGGCTTGCCTCCTGTTGCAACGTCGATGTCGTGAACGGCGGCTGCGGGTGGCGTTTGGCCGGCTTGGAATCGACCGCTTCAACATGAAAGGACGCGGTCTCGATGGCGCGTTTGAATTCCTCGGCCTCGGCGCCGGAACCAATGTCAAGGCGCTGGATCTTGCGGCCGTCGGCGCCGACGAGGCGGGCCTCGAACGTATCGCCGCGCGGGGTCGCGAGCGTCGCGACCAGCGACCAGTATTCGCGGGCGACGAATTTTTCGATTTCGAGTTCGCGGTCGCAAACCAGGCGCAAAGCCACGGATTGCACGCGGCCGGCGGATCGCGAGCCGGGAAGCTTGCGCCAGAGCACCGGAGAAAGTGTAAAACCAACGAGATAATCGAGCGCGCGGCGCGCCAGATAGGCATCGACCAGTGCCGTATCGATTTTGCGCGGCGACCGCATCGCCTCATTGATCGCCTGGCGGGTGATTGCGTTGAACACGACGCGCTCCACCGGCAGGTCTTTCAGCGCTCGCCTTTCCTTCAATATTTCAAGCACATGCCAGGAGATCGCCTCGCCTTCGCGATCCGGATCAGTGGCCAGGATGAGTTTATCGGCACCCTTCACCGCTCTCGCAATGTCATTGAGTCGCTTTTGCGCCTTGGGGTCGATGTCCCAGATCATGCGGAAGTCGGCGTCGGGATCCACGGATCCGTCCTTTGCCGGCAGGTCGCGAACATGTCCGAACGAGGCCAGGACTTCGTAGCCACTGCCAAGGTACTTGTTGATGGTCTTCGCTTTGGCCGGTGATTCAACGACGACTACGTACATGAATTACCTTGATTTTTCCCAATAAAAGTCCGGCCGGGCTGCGCTCTGGCGTAGCCGGGATAAATGGCCAAATCACTACGACTGTCAAATGGGCATCCCGCATGCATGTTTCCAATGCGATGCGCTCCGCCAGCAAATACGGGCGGCAGAGGATTCGTCAATTTACAACTAATACGCGATTAAAAATTGTTTACATCTTAAAGGGGTGGCGATAACATCCGCACGACGCCCGAATTTCAGCGAACGCCCCCTGCGCGAGGCCGGCATGGCGCCAAATGCTCAGCAGCACCAGTCGCGAGTGCGCGAAGGGGCTGGCGGTCTTGCCGCGGAGGACGCCGCAGCCTTCATTGCAACCCTTAGTAGGGATCTCGCTGACATTGCACGCGAGCATGGGCTCGGTACTTTGGGTTATATTCTGGGTATGGCGCGTCTTGAGGCCGAGGCGATAGCGCGTAAGGAGAGCGCGGCGCTTGATTCAACGAAGCGCGGCGCCCGATCATGACCCATGGCGCAACCTGAATTTCGGCAAATCGAGAGCATGTTTGAAAACAAGGTGGGACAGAGCCGGAGATTCGGTCGAGAGGCAGGGTTTCCGCCCTTCTGGAGCAAACTCCGGCGATGGGGAGACCGATTCTCCGCAGAAAATACGATGCGGCCGAAGAATCTCGCGCGCCTCCCAATTCGATGGCAACGGGAAGCTTAGACGCACTTGCCAATCTTGATGCGCTCGCGGCGGAGTCGGGAAGTCCGCTACTGCCGGCGCGTGCTCGCGGTTAGAGCATTTTCCGGCGAAGTGGGAACCGGGTCGCAGCGGAAAATGCGACAAAATCAAAGAATATAGAGCGCTTTCCGATTTAATTGAAACGGAAGGCGCTCTAATTGGGTGCGAGCGCGATATTTCCTCCGCCGTGCCGTTCAAGCCGCCCAGCGACTTCGAGCTCAAGCAATACCGTGCGCACGAGGGCGGTGGACGTGGCAGAGAGTCGAATGAGGTCATCGACGGCAACAGGCGTTGGGCCAAGGAGCGCTACAATGCGGCTGCGGATATCCTCATCCGGCTCGCCGGCGTCGATCGAAGTTGAGATCGCGGCCGGTTCCTCCGCGGGCGCCGCGCCGTCATGGCCGATGATGGGCCGCAGGACGTCGAGAATATCCTGAGATTGGGTAACGAGGACGGCGCCGTCCTTGAGCAGGGCATTGGTGCCTTCGGTGCGTGGATCGAGCGGCGAGCCCGGGACGGCAAAGACTTCGCGGCCTTGCTCCAGCGCGAAGCGCGCGGTGATCAGCGAACCTGAGCGCCTCGCCGCCTCCACGATCACCACGCCAAGAGCAAGACCGGAAATGAGGCGGTTTCTGCGCGGAAAATCGCGGCCGCGCGGTTCCCATCCGAGCGGCATCTCGCTGACGCTGGCGCCGGTCCGCAGGATCGCGTCCAGCAGCGCGATGTGCTCGGGTGGATAAATCCGATCGTGGCCGCCGGCCAGTACGGCGACGGTGCCCGTCGCAAGCGAAGCGCGATGCGCGGCAGCGTCGATGCCGCGCGCGAGCCCGGAAACGACGACAATGCCGGCCTCACCGATTTCGCGCGCGAGGCGTTCGGTCAACTTGAGGCCGGCGGCTGATGCGTTGCGTGAGCCGACCATGGCGAGCATTGGCGCGGCAATCACGGACGCGTCGCCACGCACTGCGAGTAGCGGCGGCGCGTCATCGATCATCTGCAACCGCTGCGGATATTCCGCTTCGCCGATCGCGAGCAGGCTGATGCCAAACTCGCGGGCGCGGGAAAATTCGCGTTCCGCGTCCGCCAAAGGACAAACGCGGATATTGCGTCTGGCGCCGCCACGGCGCGCAAGCTCCGGCAGTGCGTCGAGCGCAGCGCGCGCGCCGCCGTAATGATTGACGAGGGCTCGAAAAGTGCGTGGGCCGACATTCTCGCTGCGAATAAGGCGCAGCCAGTCAAGCCGCTGAGCGTCCGTCAGCCGCATGCCGCTACGCTGATCGTCATCCACGCCGCTACAGGCCCAATGGGTTGTGGAGAGCATCGCCTACACGCCACCCATAAGCAATGGCCCCGCAGGCTGGCCGCGCGTGAATTTCCGCAATCAGCCTATGTCGCCACAACCAATTGCAGGCGGGTCCCCCAGGGATCGCAAAAACTTATCGCATCTCCCGTGGTTTCGATGGCGACACCGCTCGCGAGCAATCGCGCGACCGTTTCGCTCCGTACCGACGCGTCCGCGGCCTCAAGCGAGATCCGATCGAGGCCAGCGCGTGCCGGATCGCGCGCGCCGGATCCCGCGCTGCTCCACGCGTTGCAGGCAACGTGATGATGATAGCGCCCGTCCGACATGAAGGTAGCCCCAGTCCGCCGCCGGGTCACCTGCAGGCCGAGCGACCCGGAATAAAAGCGCTCGGCCATCGCGACGTCGCCGACGCGCAGGTGCACGTGACCAATGCGCGTCCCGGGTGGCATGCGCTCATACGGCGCGGCCGTGTCGCAGGCCGCCATGAGCTCGTCAACGTCGAGCGGCTCGGTTGTCATCTCAACTTTGTCGGCGAGCCAGCGCCATTGGCTGGGAGGTCGGTCGGCGTAGATTTCGACCCCGTTTCCCTCCGGATCGTCGAGATAAATCGCTTCCGATACGGCGTGGTCCGAACAGCCGCTCAGGGCGACGCCGCAGCGCAGGGCATGGCCGACCCAGCGGCCGAGCCACGCGCGCGTTGGCATGACGAAAGCGGTATGATAGAGCCCGGCCTCGCGAACGTCGTCCGGCAATGCGCGCGGGTGATGCACGAGGGTCAGCAGCGTGACGCCGCCCAGGCCGAGACGGACTTCCTTCGCGGCACGATCGATGATGTCGAGGCCGATTGCATCGCGGTAAAATGACGCAACAAGATCCATGTCGCGCACAATGAGCGCCATCGCGCCGATACACAGCGCGGTTCGGTCAGCCAATGTCGTGCGCTGCGCTTGATCGGTAATATCAATGGCTGTCATATGTCCAAACCAATATTGCGCGGCGATTTCCGCGTCCCGCTTCACATTTGGCCACTGACGACGGGCCGGATGCCGATGATAGTTCATTGGAGGCACGAATGCGACTGCCATTGACCGGCACCTGCCAGTGCGGCAGCATCAGGTACGAAATTCGCGGCGAGCCGCTTTCGGTTTACGCGTGCCACTGTACCGAATGCCAGCGCCAGTCGGCGGGCGCCTTTGCGCTGTCGATGCCGGTCGCACGCGACGCGGTCGTGGTGCTTTCCGGAAAACCGAAATCCTGGCGTCGCACGACTGAAAGCGGCCGTGTCATCCAGTGTATCTTTTGCCCGCAATGCGGCGTGCGCCTATTCCATAATCCGGAAAGCAATCCCGATATCAGCGTCGTCAAGCCCGGTACGCTTGACGAGACCGGTTGGCTATTTCCCGTCGGACATATCTGGACGCGCAGCGCGCAACCATGGTTTAAGATTCCGCTGGATGCGATTTGCTATGAGGGGCAACCGCCTGATCTTACGAAATTAACGGCGGCATGGCGCGCGCGTTCCTCGCGGCCGACCGCAGGCAAGAATTGATGCCACACGGTCCGCCCGTGCCACTCGGATATTCCGTCGCAATTTTGGGCAGGATTTGCGCCGGATCGATCGCGCGCCGCGCGCTAGACCGCGTCACTCCAGGAGACTGTTCATGCTGAAATTGCCTGGCCATGGCCGCTACAGCTACACGTCCATCAACGCTCGTCCGGATTATAGTTGGCCAGGAGGCAAGCGGCTGGCATTCTATATCGCGCTCAACATCGAGCATTTCGCGTTTAACGCCGGTCTTGGCATGGACCCGACCAATCGCGGCGGTCCTCAGACGACGCGCAATTTCGCCTGGCGCGACTACGGAAATCGGATCGGCAATTGGCGCCTGTTCGATCTGCTCGACGAACTCAAGCTGCCGGCGTCGATCCTGCTCAATAGCAGCGTGTGCTACAATTATCCTGACATTATCGAGAAAATCAGGAAGCGTGGTGATGACGTGCTTGGTCATGGGCGCACCAATGCGGAATTGCTCAAACAGTTCTGGGAGCATGACGAGGCGCAGGTCATCAAGGAAGTCACCGAAATCATCGAGAAACATATTGGCGTTCGGCCGACCGGATGGATGGGGCCTGGCGCGCTTGAATCCAATATCACGCCGGATCTGCTCAAGGAGGCAGGCTACACGCATCTTTTGGATTGGCCGTTCGACGATCAGCCGGTCTGGATGAAAACCAGGACCGGGCCGCTATTGTCGGTGCCGTATCCGCTCGAGCTCAATGACGCGGGGACCCTCGTGGCACGCGATCATACTGGGCGGCATTTCGCCGATATGATTGTGGACCAGTTCGAAGAGATGCTCGAACAGTCCGAGAAACAACCGCTTGTATTTGCGCTGTCGCTGCACGGTTTCATCGTCGGACAGCCGTTTCGCCTGCGCCCGCTGCGTCAGGCAATCAAGCACTGTGTCGATCATAAGCGAAACGGCCAAGTCTGGTTTACCCGCGCGGGCGAAATCGCGAAATACTGCTATTCGCTGCCGCAGGGTATCGTTCAAAGCTGAGCCGTTCCCGCGCCAACGCGGACTCACGTGTGGTCGGCAGCGGCAGCGATGAGTTTTCTATTTCGCCAGCGGGTGACCCGGCATCAAATCATAGGGATGCCCCCAGCGCGGCAGTGCTTGCATGCGTTTGAGCCACGCACCGATCGCGGGATGATCTTTGGCGATATCGAAACCAAACTCCTCAGCCGGATAGTACATATAGCCGCACATCGAGATGTCGGCGATCGTCGGCTGGTCGCCGAGCAGGAACGTCTGGTTTTCGAGGCGCTTGTTGATGATTGGCAGATTTCCGTTAATGCGCGCCAGCAAAAAAGCCATGCCACCAGGGTCGGGCGTCTTGGCAAAATTCTTCAAGAAGCGGTAAGGGCCAAGGAAGCCATTGATTTTCTGGTTGTCGAAGATGATCCAACGCAGCGCCTCGTAGCGCTGGTCATCGCCCTGCGGGAGAAATTTTCCGGTGCGTTCGGCAAGATAGGTGAGGATGACGCCTGACTGGCTGAGCGAGCGTCCGCCATGCACGAGCGCGGGTACTTCGCCCATCTCGTTGACTTTCGCGCGATACTCCGCGCTTCGTTGTTCGCCTTTTGCGAAAAAATCCACCCAGACCGGCTCCCAGTCAGCGTCGATGAGGTTGAGCATAAGCGCAACGCGGTAGGCATTGCCTGATTGCGCCATGCAATAGAGCTGAAACTCGGCCATGGATAATTCCGATCCTTTGCGGGGGGGAAATGGCGCCGACGATGCAAACGCAGCGGCGGCGGTCAGCGTGCCAAGGTTATATTCTCGCCGTTGCTGGCGCGGCCCTCAAGCCGACCGGGGCCGGCGGCGCTGAGCTGGGCCAGCGGCTGGTCGCGATGGTCACGGATAACAACTTGATTCTGTTCAAAGTTCCATTTTCTACTGGTAAAAAAGTTTCCCGGGCACCCGCCCTCGGGGGCGACGGTACCGTCGCGACTATTAGCGCCGCCGCTAAACGTCATTGCACACGACCCGGAATTGGACGAACCAAGGATCCAGCGGCCGGCCATGTCGAGGGCAGGCGATTGCCCATTCGAGGGCCGCGTGGCGGAAGGGACGCGCGTGCCCGTCGCCGCCATGCCCCCTGAAGACAAAGCGCCGGTGGTGACCCCGTCGCCGCCGGACAATGAACTGCCGGAACAAGCGGCCGTCGCGGCGGCAAACATTGCGAGCGGAATAACCGTTCGTGCCCGTCGCCGCAGGCAAGATCGCATGGCGATGCCTTGGCGCATCCTATTTCATCGTCGGAATCACGAATTCCGCGCCTTCCTTGGTCCCCGACGGCCACCGCGCGGTCACCGTCTTGGTACGCGTGTAAAAGCGAATTGAGTCGGACCCGTGCTGGTTGAGATCGCCAAATACCGAGCGCTTCCAGCCGCCAAATGTATGATAAGCAAGCTGGACCGGAATGGCGAAATTGACGCCCACCATCCCGACCTCCACACGATTCGTGAAGTCGCGTGCCGTATCGCCGTCGCGGGTGAAAATGGCAACGCCATTGCCATATTCATGGGCCGAGGGAAGGCGGACCGCCTCCTGGTAATCATCGGCGCGCACAATCGAAAGCACGGGGCCGAATATCTCCTCCTTGTAAATCTGCATGTCCGGCGTGACGTTATCAAACAGGCAGCCGCCCATGAAATTTCCGTTTTCATATCCCTGAAGGTTGAATCCGCGCCCGTCCACCACCAGCTTCGCGCCCTCATTGACGCCAATTTCCACGTATCGCTTGACCTTATCGAGATGCGCCCTGGTCACCAACGGCCCGTAGTCTGCCTGCGGATCGGTGGAGGGGCCGATTTTCAGGCTCTCGACGCGTGGGATGAGCTTTTCGACAAGCGCGTCGGCCGTTTTCTTGCCGACGGGGACGGCCACCGAAATCGCCATGCAACGCTCGCCGGCCGACCCGTAGCCGGCGCCAATGAGGGCATCGACCGCCTGATCCAAGTCGGCATCGGGCATGACGATCATGTGGTTCTTCGCGCCGCCAAAGCACTGCACGCGCTTGCCGTGCGCGCAGCCGGTCGAATAGACGTATTCCGCGATAGCGGTCGAGCCGACAAAACCGATGGCTTTCACGCGCGCGTCGGTCAGCAGCACGTCAACCGCCTCCTTGTCGCCGTTGACGACGTTGAGGATGCCGGCGGGCAGGCCCGCGTCGATCATCAGTTCTGCAAGACGCATGGGCACCGAGGGGTCGCGCTCAGATGGCTTGAGGATGAAGGCGTTGCCACAGGCGATAGCCGGCGCGAATTTCCACATTGGAATCATCGCCGGAAAATTGAAGGGTGTAATTCCGGCGACCACGCCCAGCGGCTGTCGGATCGAGAACAGATCGATGCCCGGACCGGCGCCCTCGGTCATTTCGCCTTTAAGGAGGTGCGGAATTCCGCACGCGAACTCGACCACATCGAGGCCGCGCTGAATATCGCCCTTGGCATCGGGCAGCGTCTTGCCGTGTTCCGATGAAAGCAGCCTGGCAAGGCTGTCATTTTCCTTCTGCGCCAGTTCCAGGAACTTGAACAGAACGCGCGCGCGTCGCTGCGGGTTGGTCGCCGCCCATGCCGGTTGCGCGGCTTGCGCATTGGCGATGGCTTGCTCGACCTCCGACCGCTGCGCAAGTGCAACTTGGGCCTGCACCTCTCCCGTATTCGGATTGAAAACGTCGCCGCGTCGGCCGGATACGCCGTTGACTTCCGCGCCACCAATGAAATGGCCAATTTGACGCATCGTTGTCCCCATATTTCCCGTCGGCCGGCCTGCCGTCGATCGGCGGTCATCGCCTACCCGATTGTGCGGCCAAAGCTATTCGCTCATCGGCCCTACCGCAACAGCAGCGGACGCTGGACGGTCAGGCGGCGACGATGCCCGCTCATGGCTCCAGTAACCAGCCCTTAAGCGCTGTGGCACTAGGGTCGCTTCGGGCGCGCCGGACGGGCGGCGTGCCAATTGCGCGTAGCGTGCGGAGTGTT
>JACQAE010000100.1 GCA_016195095.1 Pseudomonadota bacterium | reverse complement strand
CGGTCGGCGACCATGCCGAAGCGCGGGGAAAAGAACGTCTTGGCCATGGGCATCTGCACCTGGCCGCCATCGGCGAGCGCGGCGAACAGGCGCTCGGCCTCGGCCTCCTCGCGCGCCTGCAGCGCCAGCGAAAAGCCCTGGAAATTCGGCTGTCCGGTGCAGCGGCCGTCGGAGGCCATCACCGACGTATCGCCGATACGAAAGCAGGCATGCATCACCTTGTCTTCCGCGCCCGCCGGACACATGCCGTTCTGCGGCTCGGGATTATCCTTGTAGCGCAGAAAGGCCGAGACTTCCGCGCCGAGATTCTTGCGGTAGAAATCCAACGCCGCCTCGCATTTGCCGTCGAAAAACAGGTAGGGCTGTATCTGCATCGTCATCTCCTCCTTGGATCTTCGCGGTTCGGGGTCAAACACACGAGAGCATTTTCGCGCGAAGTGGGAACCGGTCCGCCGCAAAAAAATGCGACAAAGTCAAAGAGAATAGCGCGCTTTCCGTTTCAATTGAAACGCCAAGCGCTCGAGCCGCGCGCCAATGGTTTCCAGTTCGCCGGCGCGGCGCGAGCGTGCGCACGCGTCCCTTGTCGGTTGCATGCTGAACGATGACGCGATCGCGCGGCGCGTCGTAACGTCGCGCGACGAAGAGCATGGGCGGATCGGCGTCAATGTCCAGGCTATTTCTTGTGGCCACGTCGCACCTCGGTCGTCTGCAAGCCTTGCAAATAGATTTCGAGCCGGTCGAGACGCTCGCTCCAGAAGCAGCGATAGGTTTCGAGCCAAGCGTCGACGGGCCGCAGCGCCTCGGGCCGGATGCGGCACGGCCGCCGCTGCGCCGCGCGCGCGCGCGTGATGAGGCCGGCGCGCTCGAGCACCTTGAGGTGCTTGGAGACGGCGGGAAGGCTCATGGCGAACGGCGCCGCCAGTTCCGATACCGACGTCTCCCCCAGCGCCAGGCGCGCCAGAATAGCGCGCCGCGTCGGGTCGGCAAGGGCGGCGAAACTCGCGCTCAGGCGGTCCTGCGGCATGACGATGCGCTTTTGTATTTAACCCACAGGTTAATTACAAATTCGCCGCCCGCCGTCAACGACGCGCGCGCGTCACGCTGCCGCGGAAGCGAAACGCGGGCATTGCAGATCACGGGTCTCCTCGCGTCACCGAAAACATTGTCCTACCGCGATCTTCGCGCGCTTCCCAAACGCGTGCTGGAGACGGTGCATATTTGCTCGGGCAACCCCGCGCACCCGACGCACCCGCTGCGGCGCGCCTCCAACGTCGTTTGGGGCGGCGTCGATGTGGAGGAACTCCTGGGCGGACTCGGCGTGCGCGCCGCGGCGACCCATATTTGGACCTATGGTCTCGACCACGGCAAATATTCGGGCAAGGCGGTGGATAATTACGTCAAGGACATGCCGCTCTCGCGTCTCGCCGAAGGCGACGTGTTGATTGCCTACGATCTCAACGGCGCGCCGCTGACGCCCAAGAATGGATTTCCCGCGCGCCTGGTCATTCCCGGCTTCTACGGAACCAACAGCGTGAAATGGCTGGGGCGGCTCGAACTCGCGGACCGGCGCGCCGACAGTCCGTTCACCACAAAATATTATGTTGACGTTGACCTCGACGCCGACCCGTCGGGAAAGACGACCAAGCCGGTGTGGACCACGGCGCCCGAATGCGTGTTCGTGTCGCCGCGCCCGCGCGGCGAAATTCCGCTTGGCGCCCACGAGCTTTGGGGATGGTCCTGGTCCAATTGCCCGATCCGAACGGTCGAGGTCAGCACCGACGGCGGTGAAACCTGGAACGCGGCGGACGTCGAGGCGCCGGCGCGGCGTTCCTGGCAGCGATTTTCCTATACCTGGTCGCCGCGCATGGCCGGCGTTTACGATATCCGTTGCCGCACGACGGACATCAAGGGTCAAAGCCAGCCAGCCGACGGCGCGCGCAACGCCGTCTTTTCCATAAAGGTCACCGTCACCGATGCGCCGCGCGCCGACGCCGCGTCCGCATCATAACGCACGGAGCATCCCATGGCCCTGCTGACCGCCAGGCCCGAAACGATCGATATCGATCTTCGCCAAACCGCCCTCGTGGTCGTCGATATGCAAAACGCATTCGCCGCCAAGGGCGGCATGTTCGACCTTGCGGGTCGCGATATTTCCGGTGCCGCCCCCGCCATCGCCGTCGTCCAGGCGTTGACCGCGGCGAGCCGCGCCGCCGGCGTTCAGGTGATTTTTCTGCAAATGACGTATCAGCCCGACCTTGGCGACGCGGGTGGTCCGAACTCGCCCAACTATCACAAGGAACTGGGTGTCATCATGATGCGCCAGCGCCCCGACCTGAGGGGCAAGCTGCTGGTCAAGAACACCTGGGATTGGCAGATCGTCGACGCGCTCACGCCGCAGGCCCGCGACATCGTCATCACCAAATCCCGCTATAGCGGCTTTTGCAATACCGACATGGAACGCATGCTGCGCGCGCGCGATATTCGCAACCTGCTGTTCACGGGCATCGCCACGAATGTGTGTGTCGAGAGCACCGCGCGGGACGCCTATTTCAGCGAGTTCTGGCCGATATTGATCGAAGACGCGATGAATCACGCCGGTCCCGACTTCAACCGGCAATCGACGCTGTGGAACTTCGAGCATGTTTTCGGCTGGGTGACCAATTCCGACGCGGTTCTTTCCCTGCTTGGGTCGGGTGGCGAGGCCGGGATAACGAAAGCCGCGAGCGCTCCCCAGTTGAGCCTCGCCAAGTGACGCCAGGCAATCGCGACACCTAAAAATCGCGACGGCGGCGGGGAAATGTCCTAGCGGCGAGCCGACCCCTTTTTTCGCTTGTCGGCGCGGCGCGGCGTGGGCTCGACATAGGCGGCAAGCGTGGCCTTGAGTTCCGCCATCCGCGCCTCGCCGATCTCCTCGCGCATCTCTTGTTCGGCCCCTTCGAGCGCGATGCGGAACGCGGCGAGCCATCTGAGCCCTTCCCTGGTGAACTTGATCAGCTTGGCACGGCCGTCGCAAGGATCCGGATATCGCGCAACGAGGCCACGCGACGCGACAAGATCGACAAGCTCGCGCATGGATTGCTTGGAAATCGCCGCGCGTTTTGCAAGCTCGGTCAGCCGCGTGCCTTCCACGTCCAGGTTGCGCGTCAAGCTCAATTGCGCGATGGAGAGTTCGCTTCGCCCCTGCTCGCGCAGCAATTCCAGAACGCGCTCCTCGAACACGCCGACGGCATTGTTGAGCCGTCTGCCGATATTCGTATGCCGCCATGACGCCTTCATTTCGAAACCGAAATCCTTGATCGCGGGGACTGAGAGCCTTTCCGGCTTTGAGGCAATCAAAGCCGGGGCTCTTACTTTCTTGTTCCGACGCGTTTTCTTCACGCGAACCGGTACCCATTTCGCGCGAAAACGCTCTAACGCCGATTGCGGCGGCACGCGCCACGGCCGCGACGCTCCCGATCGCGCCGGCGACCAGGCGGCATCGACACGGCCATAGATGCGTGAAACGCGCTTGGTTGCAAGCCCGCGCCTGCGGCACGGCGGACAGGGGCGGCCGCGATGCGACCGCCGCCCGACATGCGACACAGGCAATGCAGTCCGCAGGCGCGGGCATCTATGGCACGCGCGCGGCGCGCGACGCGCGCGCGGCATCGACGATCGCGCGCAATTCGACCGCCGCCGCGCGCGGGTCGGCGGCACCCGACAGCGCCGAAATCACCGCCACGCCGTCGGCGCCTGCGGCAATGGTCGCGGCGGCATTGCCGGCATCGATCCCGGCAATGGCGCATATCGGAAGCATGCCGGCGCGTTCGCGCAATAGGCGCACGATGTCGCGCAGCCCGGCGACCCCGATCGGCGGCGCGGTATTGATCTTGGAATTCGTCGCGTAGACGCCGCCGATACCGACATAATCGATGAGCGCGAGCCGCGCCTGCCGCGCCTGGTCGGGCGTCTTGATGGAAAGGCCGATAAGCGGCTCGCGGCCAAGCCGGGCGCGCGCCTGTGCCACCGCCATGTCCTCCTGTCCAAGATGCACGCCATCGGCGCCCGCCGCGATCGCCACCTCGACATGGTCGTTGACGATGAGCGGCACATGCGCCGGCAGCACCGCCTTGACGGCGCGCGCCTGCGCCACCATGGCACGGGTGTCGCCGACCTTGTCGCGCAACTGCACGAGTGTCGCCCCGCCCGCCGCCGCCGCGCGCGCAAGCTCGGGCAGCGCGTGTCCCCGCGTATGCTCGGGATCGATGATGGCATAGAGGCGAAGGTCGAGCTCACGCATGCGGTGCCGTCGATCGCTTCACCCGCGCGCGCGCCGCCAAGGTCGCGGCGTCAAGCCCGGCGACGGCGTCGAGGATGGCGGCCGCGAACGTGCCCGGCCCATGCGCGCGTTCCGCCGCGATCTCGCCGGCAACGCCGAGGATGGTCAAGGCCGCAAGCGTGGCGCGAAAGGCGTCCGCCTCCACCGCCAGCGCGGCGGCGACCAGCGCCGAGCCGGCGCAACCCATAGCCGTCACCATCGCCATCAACGGACTGCCATTGGCGACGCTGGCGAAGCGTGCGCCGTCGGCGACATGGTCGCGCGCTCCGGTGCGCGCAATGACGGTTGCATGCGCGCGGGCGTTGCGCATGAGCGCGTCCGCGCCCATGGTCGCAGCGCCCGGCTCTGCATCGAAGAGCGTGCAATATTCAGCCATATTGAGCCGCACGACGCGCGGTTTTCGGCCGAGCAGCGCACGTGCAAAGGCCAGCCGTGCCCCTGCACGCTCGACGAAGACGGGATCGAGCACCCAGGGCACGCGTGCGCCGACGGCATCGAGCGCAATGCCGATGGCCGCGCGACGCTCCGAATCCAAGGTTCCGAGGTTGATCAGGAGCGCCGCGCAAGTTGCTGTGAAATCGGCGATTTCCTGTGGCGCGCTGGTCATCGAGGGCAACGCGCCGGCGGCCAGCAGCATGTTGGCCGTATAGGCCTGCGCCACGCTGTTCGTGATACAGTGCACGCGCGGGCGATTTTCACGAATGCGATCAAGAACTTGCGCTAAATTCGCGGGATCCTCTGCGGTCGCGTCCAGCACTGCCTGCTCCGTCCATGCGCCCCCGCCGGCGGCGGCGAAAATCGGCGCGGACCACTGCTTTGCCACGCCGGCATGCGGCATGCGCGCAAGACATTCGCCGGTCAAGCATGCCCGCCGCGTTTTCCAATCAGCGCCCTACGCCAGCGCCGTTTCTAGCGCAATGGACCTTCATGGCTTGCGCACTTTACACTAGTGTGGCGGTTGCGAAGTTCTCCCATTCTTCGCCGCTGGTTGACCAAACGAACTTCGCAACCGAAACCACACGAGAATCGTCGTTTTCTTCTGTCCTTTGCTATTGCGAAGTTCGCTAAAGAGGTACCGCGGGGTAAAGCGGATTTCGGTTAGAGGACACGAGAGCGCTTTGCTTCACTTCGGAACTGGGAAGCGCCCCGCCCGCGACACCGGCCACGCGCGTGAGCCGCACGGACTGCAAATGCCCCCTCGCATGATCGAGCGGCTGATACGGCCGCGATCCATCGCCGTTGTCGGAATTTCCGCGCAGCCGGGATCGATGGGCACCTATGTGCTCGCCAATCTCGAACGCTGCGGGTTCAATGGTGAGACTCACTTGGTGAGCCGCAGCAGCAAGGTCATCAATGGCCGCGACTGTATCGGGACGATCGAGGGCCTTCCGTCCGGCATTGACGCCGCCGTTCTCGCCGTGCCGGGCGCCGCGGTCGCCGACGCGCTTGCGGCCTGCGGCCGGCGCGGCATTGGATCGGCGGTGGTGTTTGCCTCGGGCTTTGCCGAGCTCGGCCAGGCCGGGCGCAGCCAGCAACAGGAACTGACGCGCATCGCGCGCCAGGCGGGCGTGCTCATGCTCGGACCCAACTGCATGGGCCTGATCAATCTGATCGACGGCGCCCCGCTGAGTTTCGAATATGTCGAGCCGCACATCGCCGTCCGAGGCCCGCGGGTTGCCGTGATCGCGCAGAGCGGCGCCATCGCCTCAGCGCTGCGCCTGGCGCTGACGGCCAAGGGGATCGGCATCGCGTTCGCCGTCTCGACCGGAAACGAGGCGGATCTTGGCGCCGAGGATTTCCTCGATTTTTTCGTGCGCGACGAGGGCACGCGGGCGGCCGCGCTGTTCATCGAGCAGATCCGCCAGCCGCGGGAATTTCTTGAAATCGCCGAGCGCGCGCGCGAACAGGGCAAGCCCATCATCGTCATGCATCCAGGGAAAAGCCAGCGGGCGCGGGATTCCGCCGGCACACATACCGGCGCGCTGGCCGGCGACCACGCCGTCACGCGCGCCTTGCTGGCGCATCGCGGCGTCGTCATGGTCGATACGCTCGACGAGCTCGTCGATGCGACCGACATGCTCGCGCGCCACGGACCGCCGACCGGCGGCTGCGGCATCGTCACCAATTCCGGCGCCATCAAGGGGTTTGCCCTCGACTTCTGTGACGCGCTCGGCATCGACATCGCGCAGCCGGGCGCGCCGGCGCTGGCACGGCTGCGGCAGGTCCTGCCGCCCTACGCGGTTGTCGACAATCCGGTGGATGTCACCGCGCAGGGAATGCGCGATCCCTCAATCTTCACCCATACGGCCAGGGCGCTGATCGACGACCCCGGTATTGGCAGCGTCGGCGCCATGATCCTTGCCGGCTCGCCGAAAAACGCCATGGAGAAGGCGCAGGCGCTGGTCGCAGCCCTTTCGGCGTCGCCGAAGCCGACCTATGTCACGACCGTCGGCGACGAAGCGCCGCTGCCGCAACAATTCGCGGCGCTGTTTCACGAGCACGGCATTCCATTTTTTCGCTCTCCCGAACGCGCCTTGCGCGCGCTCGCGCACGCGCGCGATTATGGCCGCATGGCCATGGCCGGGCGGCATGAGCCGGTCACGGTCGTGGCCGGACCGGCGCCGCATTGGCGCGGCGCGGCGCCGGAATACGTCGCCAAGCCCTATCTGGCGGCGCTCGGCATTGCCGTCCCGCACGGCGCGCTCGCGCAAACGAGCGACGCGGCATTGGCGATCGCCGAGCGGATCGGCTTTCCCGTCGCGCTGAAAGCCCAGTCGCGCGCGCTCATCCACAAGAGCGATCGCGGCGGCGTGGCGCTGGCGCTTGCCGACGGCGCGGCCGTCGCGCGCACATTCGCCGATATGACACGGCGGCTCGGCCAGGACCGCCTTGACGGCGTGCTGGTCGAGGCGATGGTGCCCGCCGGCGTCGAAATGATCGTCGGCGCGCGCCGCGACACGCAATGGGGTGCGGTGGTCATCGTCGGCCTTGGCGGCATCTGGGTCGATGCCCTTCGCGACCTGCGGCTGCTGCCGCCCGACCTTTCGCGACCATGCATCATCGAGGAAGTTCGACGGCTGAAGGGGGCGGCGGTGCTCGACGGCCTGCGCGGCGCGCCGGCTTGCGATATCGCTGCACTGGCCGAGATCGTGGCGCGCGTCGGCGCGTTGATGCAGGCCTATGACGAAATCGAGGAAATCGACATCAATCCGCTGGTCGTGCATGCACTTGGCGTTGTGGCGCTTGATGCCGTCGTGATCACCCGCAGCTGAGAGCGCGCCTGAACATTTTCCCGCAAAGGGAGAACCGGCTCGCCGAAAAATGCTCCCGCGCTCCTTTTTTGAGCATGATCTTGTCCGAAAACCGGTTCCCACTTTTCGGGATCATGGTTCTTTGCCCGGAGCATGATCTTGATCCGAAAACCGGTTCCCACTTTTCGGGATCATGCTCCAGGCGCGATTACGCCTTGTCAGATGCCGGCGATTTTGCTGGATTGCCGGTTCCGGTCGCGTGCGACCAGACCACGGAGAGGCGAATGGTCCCGTTCTTCGTCCAGATCAAATGCCAGCTCGGCAAATCCTACGAGGTGGCCAACGCCCTCGCCGACGCGGAGATCGCCTCGGAAATCTATTCCACCGCAGGCGAATTCGACCTCCTGGCCAAGTTCTATATCGAGCCGGGCACCGACATCGGTCATTTCGTTAATGAACGCGTGCAAATCCTGCCCGGCATCCAGGATACGCGCACGATCATCACCTTCAAGGCGTTCTGAGCTATTTGCCGACCGGCGGACCATCGACGGCGCTGGTGCGCACGCGCTCGATGCCGCGTCGCCTTTCGCGCCAGATGACGAACAGCCCGGCGCCGGCGACGATCAGCGCGCCGACATAGCCATGCAGCGCCGGGATCTCCCCGAACACAATAAATCCAAGAAGAAATGCCCACAGCATCGCCGCGTAATCGAATGGCGCGACCAGCGAGGCCGGCGCGAAGCGGTAGCTTTCGGTGAGAATGATGTGGGCGACGCCGCCGAGAACGCCAACCGCGACCAGCGCGGCGAATTGCGCCGGCGTCGGCGTGACCCAGCCGAATGGCAGCGTGCACAGGCCGACGATCGCGCAGATCAGGGAAAAATAGAAAACGATGGATGACGTGGTCTCGCTATCGGTCAGGCGCCTTGTCTGGATGACCGACCCGGCATTGACGAACGCGCCCGACAGCGCGCAAATCGCGCCAACCATTGCGGTCGCGGAATTCGCGTTGACGAGATTGGCGAGATCGAGATAGGGCCACATCATGACGATGACCCCACCAAATCCAACGCTGACCGCCGACCAGCGGTAGATGCGCACCGTCTCGCGAAGGACGAGCGCCGCAAGCAGGACGGTCAGCAGCGGCGCCGCGAACGCAATGGCCGTCGCGTCGACCAGCGGCAATCGCGCCAAGGCCATGAAGTTGAGAAACATGCCGAGCGCGCTGATAAGGCCACGCCCGAGATGGCCGTAAGGGCGGCCAGTGCGTACCGCCGCCGCGAGCTCGCGCCGCCAGGCGTAAACGGCCACGACCGGTAGAATAGCGCAGGCGCTGCGGAAAAAGACGATCTGCCCCACCGGCACGACGTCGCCAACCCAACGCACCAGCACCGACATGACGGCGAAAAGCGCCGTCGACGCCAGCTTGAGCACAATGGCCTTGGCGATATTCGTGGACATGCGGTGTTTTGGCGCGAATGGCGCGAGGCCGTGGCCGGCTTGGCACGGCGTGCGTGGGAACAAGAGCGGGAGATGCCGCGCTCATAAAGCATTTTCCAACCAGGTGGAAACCACTTTGACGCGGAAAATACGACCCATGCAAAAACGGAGGTTGCCAAGGCCCGCGCCCCGGCTTGCGGGGCACCCTGCGACCGCGCGCGAGCGACCCGAATTTATGCGATTAAGCGGCGTCGCCGGCGCTCAAACGCCAGCGCGCAATTCCGCCATCGCGGCGGCAAGCGCCTGCCGCGACATCGAACCCGTCCAGGCCGCGACGACGCTGCGGAGGCGGCGGGCGACTAAGATGCCCGTCGCCGTCCCGCCGCCAGGCCGGCCGACACCGCGCGACGGTCGCATGGTCATTTCTTCTTTGGACGCGGTGGTCCTTCGACTGGCGGCAGGGACTTGAGATAGACCGCCATCGCCGTTCGGTCGTCGGCGGGAAGCTGCGACGTGTTCCTGATGACCTGCGTCATGGTGGAACCGACCGAATCGCCGTCCGGCAGGTCGCCGGTCTCCAACAAATAGGCGATTTCCTTTTCCGACCATTTGCCGAGGCCCTTTTGTGTGATGTTGGGCACCCAGCCTTCGCCCTCCGGATTGGGGCCGCCGGCAAACCGCTTGCCGGATTCGATCCCGCCCAAGAGATTGCGCGGACTATGGCATTCCGCGCAGTGGCCGGGCCCATTGACGAGATAGGCACCGCGGTTCCATTGCGCCGATTTCGACGCGTCGGGGCGGAATGGCTGGCCGTCGAGGAAGAGGAACTTCCACCCACCCAGGTTACGCCGCACGTTGAAGGGGAACGCAACGTCATGGTCGCGGACCTTGCCCTGCACCGCCGGCAAGGTTTTCAGATAGGCGAACAGGTCGCGGATGTCTTCGAGGCGCATGCGCTGGTAGGAGGGATAGGGAAAGGCCGGAAAATAATGGCTGCCGTCGGGCGAGGTGCCCTTCCACATTGCGGTGACGAAATTGGCTTCGCTCCAGGCGCCGATTCCATCCTTCATGTCCGGCGAAATATTGGGCACATAAAAGGTGCCGAAGGGTGATGTGAGCCCCAGTCCGCCTCCGAGGCGCGTGCGATCGGCCTGCTTGGGAATGGCG
This sequence comes from Pseudomonadota bacterium, assembly GCA_016195095.1. Lineage (GTDB taxonomy): Bacteria > Pseudomonadota > Alphaproteobacteria > Rhizobiales > Xanthobacteraceae > JACQAE01. Next base: position 4,256 of record JACQAE010000100.1, on the reverse strand, counting down.
TGACAGGACGCGCAGCCGCCGGCAAAGAACATGACCCGGCCGTTGTCGAGGTTGGGCGTGTAGGCCGCCAGCGTATTCGCGGCGACGCTCACCGGCGTGGTGATGTACCAGAACACGGCCAGCCCCGCCGCGCCGGCCAGGACCGCGAGAATCGCGAGCTTGCGCAGCATGGTTCCCCCGCTTGGTTGCGCCTTGGTGCCTCCGCGCCGCGCGGCGAGGACGCACCGTGACGACCGTCATGCGCGGGACACCCGACGCGCGACCGGCCGCATGCCAATTCTAGGCGAATTGCGGCGTAACGAAAAGCGAAGGGGCAGCCGATCCTGCGACCGGCCGCCCCAAAAACCTTGTCCAGCTGCGCGCGAGGTTGCGCCCCGAGGCGCCTGGTTAGCTTTTCTTGGCGCGATAATCCTCGTGGCAACCGCCGCAGTTCTTCTGCACCAGCGGGAACTCGGCCTTGAACGTCGCGAGATCGGTGACCTTGCCAGAAGCAGCCTTGGCGTCGGCGCCCAGCTTGGCCAATTTTGCTTCGAAATCGGGCTTGCTCTTCCAGATTGCCGGCATCGCCGCGGTTTCGCCGCCGGTCATCGCTGTATCGGGAAAGAGACTCTTTGCTTCCGCCGACGTCTTCTCATATTGGGCGAAGATCGCCTTTGCCTTGGCCAGATCGAACGGCTCCTCGCCACGCGCCATCTTGGCGCCCAGTCCGGCTTGTGCGCCGGTCGCCTTCATGAGCGCCTTGCGGGCGGCGATCGGATCCTGCGCGGCCGCAACGCTGAGGCCAAGTGCAAACGCGGCAACGGCAAGGACGGTACGTTTCATCATGCAATCTCCTTTGTTTTCGGGTCAGCCCCGATCATCCACAATCCCGACGGCCTTATGCCCCGTCGCTAGACGCGCAGCAACGCCGACAAGGGGCCAACACCAGCCCCGGCGTCGTTATTCCGAAAAACAATGGCCGCCGCCAAGAAGGCTGCCGGTCACGAAATCGTGATCCGCCAGGCGGTCCCCAGTTTCTCAAATTTCACAGCCTATGCAAGCGTTTATGCGCCTCAACCGCGGCCCAGATCGACGCCGCCGTGGCCGGCATATCGACGTGGCGCAGGTGCAGGCCACGCCATAGCGCGTCCGCCACGGAATTCATAATCGCCGGACATGATCCGATCGCCCCGGCCTCGCCTGCGCCTTTCACCCCCAGCGCATTGGTTGTGCATGGCACATTGCGCGTCTCGAACGTCAAGAGTGGCGTATCGCCTGCGCGCGGCAGCGCATAATCCATCAGCGAGGCGGTCAGGAGCTGGCCGGATTGGGGCTCGTAGACGGCGCGTTCCATGAGTGCCTGGCCGATCCCCTGCACCGTGCCGCCATGCACCTGCCCGGCCAGCATCAGCGGGTTGAGCGTCATGCCGAAATCGTCGACGATCACATAGTTGAGGAGTTCCACACGGCCGGTCGCCGGGTCGATTTCGCATTCCGCGATATGCGTCCCATTGGGATAGGTTGCCTCCGTCGGCGTGAATGCATCCTCCGCCGCGAGGATATCGGGGGTGGCGCCGGGCGCGCGGGCAAGCTGCGAAAATCCGACGCTGCGATCGGTGCCGACGATGCGAACCTGGCCATCGACAAATTCCAGGTCGGCCGCCGACGCCTCGAGGACGCCGGCGGCGAGGCTTTTCAAACTTTCCGCGAGTTTGCGCGCGGCGCCGGCCACGGAGGCGCCGCCGCAGGGTATAGAACTCGATCCGCCGGTGCCGACGCCGGTGCGAATGCGGTCGGTATCGCCCTGAATGACGTTGACGCGGTCTGGCGCAACGCCAAGATGATCGGCAATCAGCTGTGCGTAGGCGGTTGCGTGACCCTGTCCCGTTGATTGCGAGCCGATCAGCACAGCGATCGTGCCGTCGGGCTCAAGGCGAACAATGGCGGTCTCCGGACCGTTGGCGCCACAGGCCTCGATATAGGTCGCGAGCCCGATCCCGCGCAGCTTGTGGGCCTTGCGCGACGCCTTGTGCCGCGCGGCAAAGCCGCTCCAGTCGGCGAGGTCCTGCGCGCGGCGCATGTGCGCGGCGAAATCGCCCGAATCATAGGTCTTGCCCGTCGGCGTGCGGTAGGGCATCGCCTGCGGCTTGATGAAATTGCGCCGGCGCAGGGCGTCGGGCGCGATGCCGAGGTCACGCGCCGCCACATCGACCAATCGCTCAATGACATAGGCGGCTTCCGGCCGCCCGGCGCCGCGATAGGCATCGACCGGCAGGGTATTCGTATAGGCGGCGTCGATTCGAATGCTACAGGCGGGAAAATCATAGACGCCGGGCAACATGACCGCGCCGACATAGGGAATATAGGGCGCGAACGTGGACAAATAGGCGCCCATGTCGCACACCGTGTGCACGTCGAGGGCGAGAAAGCGGCCCTTGTCGTCGAGCGCGAGGCGCGCCGTCGTGACGTTATCGCGGCCCTGCGCGTCGCCGAGGAAATGCTCGCTGCGCTCCGCCACCCATTTGACCGGCCGGCGGAGCTGGCGCGCGGCGAAGGCGGCAAGCGCGTATTCGCGATACGGAAATAGCTTGGTGCCAAATCCGCCGCCGACGTCGGGCGTCACGACGCGCAGCTTGTCGGCGGGAATTTTCAGGACGCGACGCGAGAGGATATCGCGATTGATATGCGCGCCCTGGCTGCCCAGCGTGAGCGTGATGCGCTCGCTCGCAGCGTCATACTCGCCGACGACCGCGCGCGTATCGATGAAATTGGTCACCAGGCGCTGGTTGACGACGGTCAGTTCAACGCTCCTTGCGGCGGCGGCGAAGGCGGCCGCGGTCTTGGCGGCGTCGCCAAGCGTGCGCGTGAACGCGACATTGCCCGGCCGATCCGGCCATACCAGCGGCGCGCCGGGGCGCAGCGCCGCAACGGCGTCGACCACGACCGGCGCCGGCTCCCAGTCGATGCCTATGGCTTGCGCCCCGTCCTTGGCCATATCGAGCGTGTCGGCAACCACGAAGGCAACGGCGTCGCCGACATGGCGCACCACGTCGCGGGCGAGCACCGGATAGGGCGGCACCGCGATCGCGTCGCCCGGCGGCATCGCGGTGCACGGCATGTGGCCAAGATCCGCGATATCTTCCGCGGTCAGCACCAGGCGTATGCCGGGCAACGCGCGCGCCGCCCGCGTGTCTTGGATGCGAAAACGCGCATGCGCATGCGGCGAGCGCAGCACCACCGCATGTAGCGTCCCCGGCGGCGAATAATCCGCCACGTAGCGGCCCGCACCACGTAGCAGCGCCTCGTCTTCCTTGCGCGTCACCGCCTGCCCAAAACCGAACTTCCCTGAAATCATCCTTGCCGTCCCGCGTTGGCCCGAAGGCGATCATATTCCGGCGCGAAAACGCGCCATGATGACGACGGTCATTAACTGCATGATGCCTTGGCAGGCGACCGCGAAGAAAAAGCTCTGCATCATCCGGCCGATGCGGGCGAAATCGGGATTCGGCTTCTGCAACTCGAAGCACACGCGCAAATTCGTCGGCAACAAATATCCTGTGCCCTGAATGGTCATCAGCGTGACCAGGATCAGCGCCGCCGCCACCCAGGCGAATTGCGGCCACGGCAGGCTCGTATAGCCGAGATCCACGGCGAGGAACCAGCCAGTCGTCCCCGTAATGATCGACAGCGTCGGCATCAGGAACAGCGTCTTGGGCACCAGTCGCAACACGAACTCGCGCCTTACCTGTGCATCCACCCGGCGCAGGATCGGGCCAACAATGAAGCCCATGAACAGGTCGATGCCGGTCCACAACAGGCCGCAGAGGACGTGCACGAACCCGAGAAGCCACAGATCGTGACTGCGGATCGCCACCACCATGACGGCAAGCGCCACCAGGCTGTAGCCAAGATAGCGCCAGCGGATCAATGGTTCCTGGGAGATTGTCGCAGCCGTGCTCACCGAACGCTCCGCTCCCTTCCGGGCGCGCAAACCTCGCGCGCATGTTGATACCGCGCCGCACGCATCGTCATTCACCCGCCTGGGTCACCGGCGCCGGCGGCCGGCGATGTCGCCGCAGCAGGCCGAGGCGACGGCAGACGACGTAGAATACCGGCGTGAACACGAGGCCGAATGCGGTCACGCCAATCATACCGGAAAACACCGCCGTACCGAGCGTCTGGCGCAATTCGGCGCCCGCCCCGGTTGCCCATACGAGCGGCGCGACGCCGAAGATGAAGGCCAGCGACGTCATCAGGATCGGCCGCAGACGCAGGCG
>JACQAE010000099.1 GCA_016195095.1 Pseudomonadota bacterium | reverse complement strand
TGTTCCTCCACATAGGCGGCGAGCGCCCCGAGGCGCCCGGACCAGAATTTCTCGTAGCGTTCGATCCATGCGTCGGCGGCGCGCATCGGTTCGGCGTCGAGATGGCAATGCACGCTGCGGCCGATTTTCTTGCGCCGAATAAGGCCGGCGCGCGTCAGCACGCCGATATGCTTGAGGATCGCCGGCAGCGACATCGCGAAGGGCGAGGCGAGTTCGCCCGCGGTCTGCGTTCCGCGCTCGGACAATTGTTCCAGCATCGCGCGGCGCGTGGCGTCGGCAAGCGCGAAGAAGGTACGGTCGAGCGGGGACGGTGAAAAGTAAACCATGAAGTTTACTATTACGTCGCGCCGAATTCGTCAAGTCCCGCGAAATGTGTCGCCGTCGTGGTGTCAAAAGCGCAGCGACGCGAGCGTATAGAGGCCGACGGCGACGATTAGCGCGCCCGCAATGCCTTGCGCCAAGCGCGCGCCGCGATCGAGCTCCGGGAGCCGCGCGCGCAAGGCCGCGCCAAAACCCCGCCGCGCCAGAATGGCGAAAAGCGCGACGACGCCGATCGTGAAAGCGATGCCGAGAGCAAGCCCCACCAGCACCAGCGCGACCATGAACGCGCTCGCCTGCACCCAGGCAAAGCCAAGCACCGAAATGGTCAGCGGGCAGGGCAGGAGCCCGATCCCGGCGGTGAGCGAATGCGCGGCGTCGCCGCCGCTACGCGCCGGCCGCACCGCCTGCGCGAACATCAGCAGCCCGGCGACGATGATGAGCGCGTATCCAAACGCGGCAAAGGTTGGCGATCCACGCCCGGTGATCGAGGGAACCTGGCCGACAACAAAGCGCAATACCAGGAACATCGCCAGTCCCATCAGCACATGCAGCAGCGCCGCCATGAGCGCAACGCGCACGCCCTTGCCGATCGGCGCATGGCGTCCAAGAAAATAGGCCGCGAGCGCCGCCTTGCCGTGACCCGGCGTGAGCGCGTGCAGTGCGCCGAGCGCGAAAGCGAGCGTCACCGCGCCCCATCCGCCGGCGCGCAGCGCCGCGGCAAGCGTGCGCAGGATGCCGCCCTGCCAGGCACCGAGCGTGGCAATGAGCCAATCGGGCATGGTTCAGCGTGCCGCGCTGCGTGGCGGCCGCTGGCCAGGCGCGGCGCCGCTAACTATGGTTGCGCCATGAATCGTCATGCCGTTGCCTTTGCCCTCCTGTCGGCGGCGCTGTTCGGCGTCTCTACACCAGCCGCCAAGGCGCTGCTAGGCGCCATCGATCCCGCGGTGCTGGCCGGGCTTCTCTATTGCGGCGCCGGGGTGGGGGTGGCGATCCTGCGCCGCGTCGCCAGGCGGTTCCTGGCGCCGGGCGCGGCGCAGGCGCCGCTTGCCGCCCCCGACTTGCCTTGGCTTGCCGGCGCCATCGCTTGCGGTGGCGTCGTTGGCCCGATCCTGCTCATGGTCGGACTTGCGCGCACGGAGGCGACGGCGGCGTCGCTCTTGCTGACGCTTGAGGGCGTGGCCACGGCGCTGCTCGCCTGGTTTGTCTTTCACGAGGGCTTCGACCGCCGCATCGCGCTCGGCATGGCCTGCCTTGTCGCCGGCGCGCTCGTGCTGGCGTGGACGGGGGAGCCCACGCTGTCCGGCCTGATCGGGCCGCTGGCGATTGTCGGCGCTTGCGTGGCCTGGGGCCTCGACAACAATCTCACGCGCAAGGTTTCGCTCGCCGACCCGCTGGCGATCGTCGAGTTGAAAGGGCTGATCGCCGGCCCGGTCAACCTCGCGCTCGGATTGTGGATTGGCGGCGCCTTGCCGGCGCCGCCGCCGTTGGCCATCGCCGCGATCGTCGGCTTTTTCGGCTATGGCGTGAGCCTCGCGCTCTTCGTTGTCGCGTTGCGTCATCTCGGCAGCGCCCGGACGGGGGCATATTTCTCCACGGCGCCGTTTCTCGGCGGCCTGGCGGCGATCGTTTTCCTGCGCGAACCGGTCACGCCCGCCCTCGTCGCTGCGGGAATCCTCATGGGCATCGGCGTGTGGCTGCACTTGACCGATGACCATGAACACGAGCACCTGCACGAGCCGCTCGAACATACGCACGCCCACGTGCACGACGCGCATCACCAGCACGCGCATGGCGACGGCGATCCGTCCGGCGAGCCGCATACGCACCGCCATCGCCACGCGCCCATGCGCCATCGCCACGCGCATGTGCCCGACATGCACCACACGCATCGCCACTGATGTGTATCCAACGCCGCCGCCGCCGCTTCGCCGCAGGCGCAACTACATGCGCAAGATACGGCGTGCGTTGCCGCTGAGAATCTTGACCTTGTCCTCGGCGCAGATCGGCGCCGCCTCCATCCAGCGTACCGCCGGTTCATTGGCCACGAACGGCCAATCGATGGCGAAAAGGACGCGATCTATGCCCATCTCCATGATGCAGCACAGGAGCGCGGGGTTAGAGAAATTGCCGCTCGTGGTGATCCAGAAATTGTTACAGAACACGTCGCGAAAGCTCACCGACTTCGCTCCCGGCCGTGCCAGCGCGTGGTCGATGCGCCATACCAGGAACGGCAGCGTTTCCCCGAGATGGCCGAGAATAACCTTGAGCTTCGGGTACTTGTCGAACACGCCGGAAAGCACGAGGCGAATGCCAAGCGTCGCGGTTTCGACGGTGAAACCCCACGCCGCCCGCACCACCATGGGAAAGTCCTTGGCGTAATCGTTGTAATAGGCGTCCATAACCCCGGCATGCGGTAGCGAGGGATGAAAATAGATGGGCACGTCAAGCTTTTCCGCGCGCTCATAGATTGGCCAGAAGCGCTTGTCGTCGAGGAAGACGCCATTGGCCAGGCCGTGCAGCATGGCGCCCTTGAAGCCGAGCTTGGTCACGCTGCGCTCAAGCTCATCGGCCGCCGCAACAGGGTCGGCGGTCGGCAGTGCAGCGAAGGCGGCGAAGCGGTCGGGCTTGGAACTGATGAATGCGTGCAGCCGGTCGTTGACGCGGCGCGTCACGTCGGCGGCGATGTCGGCGGCGAGCTTCTGCGTCGCCGGGGCGCCATGCGAGAGAACCTGGATATCGACGCCGGCGGCGTCCATCTCCGTGAGCCGCACGCCGCCGATGTCGTTGAGGCGGGTGAGGATATCGCCCGGCCGACCGGCTTCGATGCCGGTGAAATGTCGCGCCAGTTCGGCGTCCCAATAATGTTCTTCGAGCGCGATGACGGGGCAATTGGGTTTTTGCATCATGACGGGATCCTGCCTCTATTCGGTCAATTCATTTCGTTGTCCTGGGGCCGGGAGGGATGCGCCGCCAGTCCTGCCGGATGGACGACGCGCGAATTCAAAGCTTTGCGACGCCATGGCGATTGCCGCGGCGACCTCGCTATCGTGGGGCGACCCAAAAAGATGGCCCCCATCGCTTTGGGAAAGTCGTCCCACGGATTCAAAACGTTAGCGCGCTGACGTGCCCCGACATTCGGGAATCAAATGTCGGGATCAGACCATGAGAGCGTTTTCCGTTTCGATTGAATCGGACAGCGCTCTGTTCTCTTAGACTTTGTCGCATTTTCCGCGGCGAACCGGTTCCCACTTCGCCGCAAAATGCTCTAGCAGCGTTACGTGCGCCTGTCATCGTCGCGGTCGTTGCCGCGACACCGGCATTGCTGCGACACCTGGCGACGCTGCGGACGATCGTGGAAATGGCGGAAAATCCGACAAAAATGCTCGCGCGCGTCCATGCGAACGCGCTACACTGGCGATGCGCAGCGCCGCCTTGTAGCGGCCGATTCGACATGGCGGCGGTGCGACGCGCCACCCGTGCGATCAACAATGGCGATAGAGCGCCGCTGATGTTTCTTGATATTCGTGCCGCACTGGCTTCGATTTTCACGCTCGCGGGCTTGGTGCTCGTTTTCGGCGGGCTCGGCGTGCATTTGATGCTTGCCGGTGACGTGGAGATCGAGGCGCAGGACATCCGCCCGGCGTCGGCCTTTGCCGCGACGAAAGAGCCGGCATCGCGCGGCCCCGACCTCGTGTCGGCGCGATGGCCGCAGCCGCTCGGCGAGGGTATCGCGCGGCGTATCGCGGTATCGTCGGAGCCTGGCGGCGCGCCTGCCGCTTCGCCACCTCCGTCGGCGGCAAGCCGCGCGACGCGCGACGCGCAAGCCGTAAACGTCAAGGGCGCGGGCTCTCAAATCACCAACCCACAAGTCGCCGGCCCACAAGTTGCCAACCCACAAGTCGCCATTCGACAAAACGCAAACGCGCCGGCGGCGATCGCCAAGGTGATCGAGCGCGCCGACGATCAGGCGGACATTCAGGCGGCTGCCGAGGAGGCATTGCGTCTCGACCGCATCGGTGGTGGCGCTCAAATTTCCACACCGGCGCCGGTGGCTGCCGTTGGCGGGCCTTTCGTGCCATTGCCGCGTCCGCGCGTCCCGCAGGGCGACGCGTCAGTGCCTCGCGCCGACAGCGCCGCGCCGATCGCGGCGTCGGGCGTCGCGGCCACGCCGAGCGCCGTTGCCGCGACCGCGGTTGCCGCGACCGCCGCCGCAGCCCCGATCGCTTCGGACGCAATCGCCAGGCCGAAGCGTGGCATTGCGCAAAAGCGCCAAGCCAAGCCGCAACGCAAGAAATTCAAGAACCCCTTTGCGTCGATCTTCGGGCGCTAGAGCACATTCCGGCGAAGCGGGAATCGGTTCGCCGCGGAAATTGCGACAAAGCGAAAGAATATCGCGCGCGTTCCAATTCAATTGAAACGGGAAGCGCTCTAGAACAGCGACAGGCTATTGACTGACCGCCGCACCGTGCTGCGAGCACGGGGCGCGCGCGACGAACCCGTGTGCTGCAAATCCGTGCGCTGCAAATCCGTGCGCTGCAAATCCGTGCGCTGCGCCTGGCGCTTGGCATGGTGGCGATAGCCGCTGCGGTAAAGTGCCGCGGCGCGTTCGGCATTGCCGCCGGCGACGCGATAGGCGCCAGCCAGGTAACGCACCGCATAGGTCAGGTTGGTGTCGGCGTCGAGCAGGCCGGCGGCGCTGCCTCGATAGCCGAGCGCGCGCGCGGTTGCGTACTTGATCTGCATCAGCCCAGTCGCGCCGCCACGACCGACCGCGCGCGGATTGTAGCGGCTTTCGCGCATGATCACGCGCCGCACTAGCGATTCCGGGACGCCGTTGGCGCGCGCGTGGGTTGCGATCAGCGTGTCGATATGCGCGCGCGACGATTGGGCTAGCGCTGGCGTCGCGACGAGCGCAAGTGCGACGACGGCAGCGCATCGATAGTGGGACGACGAATTTTTCATTTCCGCTCCTTGATGGACGCATGCGCTTGTGGTGGGGAATTGCGGCGGGTCTGCGGCGCACGCGAGAGGTCGATCAGGCGGTGATGGCGAGGCGCCGGGAGGGACGCAGCAGCAGCCAGACGCCGATGCATACGTTGAGCAGGTTCCACGCAAGGCCGTTGAGAAACGCACTCGCATAGGATCCAGTCAGATCGAAAATCATTCCTGACATCCAGCCGCCGAGCGCCATCCCGAACAGTGTTGACATGATCACCAGGCCAAGCCGCGTGCCGGCTTCATGCGGGGGAAAATACTCGCGCACGATGAAGGCGTAGCTCGGCACGATGCCGCCCTGGAACAGGCCGAACAGCGCGGAGACGACGTAAAGCGATGTGAGCCCATCGAAGAGGAGATAAAGCATCAGCGCGACGCCTTGCAGGAGCGAGCCAAGGAGCAGCGTGCGTACGCCGCCGATGCGGTCGGCGATATAGCCGGACGCGACGCGGCTGATGATGCCGAAGCCGAGCATCAGCGAGAGCATTTCCGCGCCGCGTGCGACGCCAAAGCCGAGGTCACTGCAATAGGCGACGATATGCACCTGCGGCATCGCCATGGCCACGCAACAGGCAACGCCGGCGACGCACAGCAGCACCTGCAGCGCGCCAGGCGAGATGCCAAGCGCGCCGCGCGCGCCGGCCGCGGCCTGGCCGGCGATCATGGTCTCCTGCATTTCCACGCGCCGGTGCAGCAAGAAGGCCAGCGGCAGCATGGACACGACGCAGAAAACGCCGATCCAGACATGCGTGGCGCGCCAGCCATATTGCGCCACGCCGTGCTGCACGATCGGCGGCCACAGGGCGCCGGCGAAATAGCTGCCGGAGGCGGCAATCGCCACCGCGAGCCCGCGCCGGCGCGTGAACCAGTGCGAAATGTCGGCCATCAGCGGGCCAAACATGGCGCCGCTGCCGACGCCGATGAGGAGGCCATAGACCAATACGAGTTGCCAGAGCTGGGCGACCGCGCCGACGGCGATGAAGCCTGCGCCAAGCGCGAGCGTGCCGCCGACCACCGCCACGACGATGCCGTGGCGATCCGCCAACCTTCCCATGAGGACGCTGCCAAAGGCGAACCCGAGGGTCGCGAACGTGTAGGGCAAGGCCGCTTCGCCGCGCGTGATCGCGAATTCCGCCTGTACCGCCGGCATGACCACCGGCGCGAACCACATGCCGACGCCGCCAATGGTGCCGAGGATGAGGACGACGCCAAGCCGCTGCCATGCCGCGATCGATTCCGCCGGTACGGCCGGGCGGGATCGGTCGGGGGGTTGTTCGGCGGATCGGGTCACGGCGCGCGACCATCGGCCGGCGATCCTTCGCGGTCAAGATCGCGCGCGCGCGGCTGCCATGATGTGCCGGAAGGGCTGACGCGGGCATAAAGAATCATCGGCCGCGACGCGAGCGCCGGGTCATGCCGGTTGGAGCAGGCGATCAAACATGCTGAACTGGCGGGGCGATAAATATGGAACCGCAAAATCCATGCAAGAGCATCGACTGCTGCCCGCACCGCAGACCGTGCATTGGGGATATTTTGACGCCACGCTCGCGCCGGTGCTGGCGATCGAGAGCGGCGAGCGGGTGACGATATCGACGGTGTCCGGCACCCCCGACGTCATGCCGCCGCCGCCGCTGGTGGTGCCGCCGGCGTTGCGCGAGATTCATGAGCGGGTCACGCGCCGCACCGTGCCGGGCCATATCTGCACCGGGCCGGTGGCAGTGCGCGGCGCCAAGCCGGGCCAGACATTACAGGTCGATATCGAGGCGATCGAGCCGTTTTACGATTGGGGTTTCAATTTCATCCGCCCGCTGTCCGGCGCATTGCCGCACGACTTCGCGCAGTTCCGCAATATCCATCTTACGCTCGACCGCGCACGCGGCGACTGGGTCCTGCCCTGGGGGCAGCGCGTTCCATCGCGTCCGTTTTTTGGCGTCATGGCGGCCGCGCCGCCACCGGCCTGGGGGGTGATATCGACGCTGCCGCCGCGCCAGAACGGCGGCAATCTCGACAACAAGGAACTGGTCGCCAGCACCACGCTCTACCTGCCGATTTTCGTTGACGACGCGCTGTTCTCCGTCGGCGACGGCCACGGCGCGCAGGGCGACGGCGAGGTTTGCATTACGGCGGTCGAAACCGGACTCACCGGCACATTCCGCCTCACGCTACGCGACGACATGCGGCTCGAATGGCCGCGCGCGCAAACGCCGACGCATATGATAACGATGGCCTTTGATCCCGACCTCGACGATTGCGTCGTCATCGCGCTGCGCCAGATGATCGACCTTCTCTGCGCGCAAGCGGGGCTCGACCGCTACCAGGCCTATAGTCTGTGCAGCCTCGCCGCCGACCTGCGCGTGACGCAGGTCGTCAACGGCAACAAGGGCGTGCATATCATGCTGGAGAAGCGGTATTTCGAACGTGGGTGACGCGTGTCGCGGCAACAATACACGCCGCGCAGGCAATCGCCAAAGCGCATTGCCGCCAACCTTTGTCGTTGATCACAGGGGAGAAGGATGCCCGATATCACCATTGTCAACCCGCCGGGGCTCGCGCCCCCGCTCGGACAATATTCGCACGTCACGCGCGTGAAGGCCGAGGAATTTCTGTTCATCGCCGGCCAAGTCGCGGCCGACGCCAGTGGCGGCCTTGTCGGCGCCGATGATTTCGACGCGCAATGCCGCCAAGTCTTCGCCAATATCGAGACCGCGCTGACATCGCAGGGCGCGGGCTTCGCCAATGTCGTTGAATTCACCACCTACCTGGTGCATTCGCAGGACATCGCCAAGTTCATGCGCTTCCGCCTGCGCGAATTCCCGCGCATGTTCGCGGGCGGCGCCTATCCGCCGAACACGCTGCTCGTCGTCGATCGGCTGGTGGGTGAGGCGTTCCTGGTCGAGGTGGCGGCCGTCGCGGCGCTATGAGGCGAGGGCGCTCAAAGATCGGCAAGCGCCGGCATGACCTCGCCGCGCATCAGCGCCAGCGAACGCAGTGCCTGCGGCAGCGTCATGGTGCCGAAGAACATGTAGGCGAGCAGGTAATTCATGCCAAGTTCGCCGTGCTGGCGGATGATCTGCGCGCGCACGCGCGCCGGCGTGCCGACGATCAGCGTGCGGTCATTGACGCAAGCGTCAACATCTGCGCCATGCGGAATGCGCAGGCTCGCTGTGATCTCCGGCGATGCATGATTGTCGCGCAGCCAGTTGAGGCGGGCGAGGTGATGCGCCATCGCCGGCCGGGCGATGCGGTCGGCCTCCGCGTCGCTGTCGGCGAGCACGACATAGCGCAGGACACCGACCGCCGCGCCGCCGGGAAACTCCGCCTTGGGCTGCGCCGGCCGCCCGCGCGCCGCCAGCGCCTTGCGAAAGGCGGCGATATTCTCGCGCGCCATCGCTACCGGTCCGAGCGTGACGAATTGCAAGCCTTCCTCGCCCGCCCATGCCGCGCCGCCGGCATTCGAGGATCCGTACCAGAAGGCCGGGTGGGGATCTTGCAATGGCCGCAGCGCCAAGGGCACGTTGGCATAGGTGAAATGCTCGCCGCTATAGGTGAGCCGCTCGCCGGCAAGGCCGGCGCTGATGCAGCGGAAGGCGTCGATGAAGATCGCGCGCGAGCGCGCGTGGTCGATCTTGTGGAAATGCATTTCGTAGGGCGATACGCCGCGCCCGATGCCGACCTCGAGCCGGCCGGCGCTGAGATGATCGAGCATGCAGATTTCCTCGATCAGGCGCAGCGGCGCGTACAGCGGCAAGAGGTAGACGAGCGGCCCGATGCGCATGCGCCGGGTCACGCGCGCCAGCGCGCCGAGATAGACGCCGGGCACCGGCGTCATGCTGAGCGGCGTCGCATGGTGTTCGGCCACATGCAGGGCATAGAAGCCGGCGTCGTCGGCGGCGGCGGCGAAGGTGAGGCGCTCGTCGAAAATGGTCGCGGGCGCGCGGTCGGCGCGCTCGACATGGTCGAATAGTCCGACTTTCATGGCGCTCGTTTTCCCCTCTTGGGCCGCCGTCATGCGGGGGCGGGGAGGTCAGGCGCGCTCGGTTCCCGCGAACAGGCTCGAGCATTGGGTTGGAGCCGTCGCGCGATTCAACCGGGAGTGATACGGCGCTAAGCGCGGCCGGCGAGTTGGCGCGCCTTGTCGAGGCCGGCATAGCTGCGCACCGGCGCGCACATCAGGAAGCGGTAGCCTTGCGCCAGGATGCGCTCGGCGTTGCCCGCCTCGACATGGGGATGCCCGACCACGACATTGTGGCGCTGGCAGGTGCTCACGATCCGCGCCATGGCGTCGAGCACGGCCTTGTGCTCGTACTGGCGGGGATACCCGAGTTCCTGGCTAAGGTCGCCCTCGCCGATCAGGATCGCGCCGATGCCGGGCACGTTCTTGAGCATGTCGTCGAGATTTTCAATCCCCATCGTGTCCTCGATCTGGATGATAACGAAAATCTCGCCCTGTGGACTGAGCGGCCACACGTCGGCCTTCTGGTAATATTCCTGCTGCGTGAGGCCCCAGTAGCGCGCGGCGGCGGTCGGGCCGTCGCCGCGAATGCCGGCGGGTGCGTAGCGCGGCGCCGATTTGAGCCGCGGATAGCGGCAGGCGGCGACGGCGTTGCTGGCTTCCTCAACCGTGCTGATATGCGGCCACACGACGCCATAGCAGCCCATGTCGAGTGCCTGCTTGGCGTGCCATTGGCCCATTTCCGCGCCGTTGACGGGAACGCGCACCATCGGCGCCACCGGCGGGACCACGGAGCCGGCTTGCGCGATCTGGCGGCGGTTGAGCATGTATTGCAGGCAGTCCCGCAGCGCGCGCCCGTCCCAGGGGCTGTGCTCCATCTCGAAGATGACGCCGTCATATTTCGATGCGCTGAAGGCCAGGGCGGAATCGACTTCCGCCGGCGAGAACGCCGTGAATGTCGGCTGGCCCTGCTCGAGCGCGCGGATCACGCCGTTGAGACGCGGTAGATCGGCCATTATTCATCCTCCGGCGGCATCCATGGTACTGGTGCCCGGCGTCCTATAACAGAGAGGAGCCACGCGCCACAATCGACGCACGCCGGCCGCGGTTTGACAATCGCGACGAACGCTTCGTAGCATCGCCACGGCGACCCCTTTCGGCGCCACCCACCCGGACCGTACCCATCCATGATCATCGATTGCCACGGCCATTACACGACCGAGCCCAAGGATCTTCACCGTTTCCGCCAGGAGCAGACGCGCGCGGTCAAGGATAAATCGCCGATGCCGTCGCCCGCTTCGCTCAAAATGAGCGACGACGAAATCCGCGACTCCCTGGAAGGCGCGCAGCTCAAGCTGCAACGCGAGCGCGGCACTGATCTCACCATCTTCTCGCCGCGCGCGTCGGGGATGGGGCACCATATCGGCGATGAAAGCGTGAGCCTCGAATGGACGCGTATCTGTAACGACCTCATCCATCGCGTCGTGCGGCTTTATCCGGCGAATTTCGTGGGCGTGTGCCAATTGCCGCAGTCGCCCGGCGTGGCGCCCAAGAACAGTGTCGGCGAGCTTGAGCGCTGCGTGACGCAGCTCGGTTGCATCGGTGCCAATCTCAATCCCGATCCATCGGGCGGCTATTTCAATTCGCCGCCGCTCACCGATCGATGGTGGTATCCGCTCTATGAGAAGCTCGTGGAGCTTGACGTTCCCGCCATGATCCATGTCAGCGGCTGCTGCAATCCCGCGCAGCACACGACAGGCTCCTACTATCTCAACGCCGATACCATGGCGTTCATGCAGCTCATCCTGTCTGATCTGTTCCGCGATTTTCCGACGCTCAAGCTGATCATTCCGCATGGCGGTGGCGCCGTGCCGTTCCACTGGGGCCGCTTTCGCGGGATCGCGCTCAACAACAAGCGGCCGGAACTCGACGAGATCATGAAGAACAACATTTTCTTCGACACCTGCGTCTATCACCAGCCGGGCATCGACCTGCTCACGAAGGTCGTTCCCGTCGATAATATTCTTTTTGCCTCGGAGATGGTCGGCGCCGTCAAGGGGGAAGACCCGCGCAGCGGGTATTATTTCGACGACACCAAGCGCTATATCGACAATGCGCCGGGGCTGTCTGCCGCCGACCGGGAGAAGATTTTCTCGGGCAATGCGCGCCGCGTGTTCAGTCGGCTCAAGGTCAAGGCGTCTTAGGGATCAGCTTCACGGCCGGCGCCGACCGGCGCCGCGCGATCACGTGATATGTCGGCGCCGCGCTTGTCGCGCCAGCGGCGCCATGCCAACGGTATGCGCCCCAACATGCGAAGGCACAGCCCCATGATCGATCTTTACGCGCTGACCAGTCCCAACGTGCAGAAAATCATTGTCGCGCTCGAGGAATTCGCGTTGCCCTACAACATCATTTCGGTCGATGTCTGGAAGGGCGACCAGTTCACGCCGGAGTTTCTCAAGCTCAACCCGAATGGCAAGATTCCGGTGATCGTCGATCACGACGGGCCCGGCGGCAAGCCCTTCACGGTCTTCGAATCGGGGGCGATCCTGCTCTACCTCGCGGAAAAGACCGGCCGTTTCATGCCGACCGACATGGCGCGCAAATACGAGGCCATGCAGTGGCTGATGATCCAGCTCACCGGCATCGGCCCGATATTTGGACAGTGGACGCATTTCAAGCTGTTCGCCCCACCTGGCAGCGATTATTCGATGGCCCGGTTCCAGACGCAGGTGCGCCGCCTCTACGACCTCCTTGAACAGCGTCTGGCGCAGAGCGCCTATCTCGGCGGACCCGACTATACCATCGTCGATATGGCGACATGGCCATGGACACGAAATCACGCTGCGCAGGACGTGACGTTCGACAAGCTGCCCAACCTCGCGCGCTGGTTTGACGCGATCGCGCAGCGGCCGGCAGTGGCGCGCGCGGTGGCCAAGGTTGCCACCATCACTTCGGTGCGCGAGACCGCGACCGACGACAACAAGGACCGCTATTTCGCGCGCGGAAGCTACGCGCGTCCGTAGGCGGTCCGTTCATGGCCGGCGCCGGCATACGCAATTCCAGCGTGCACGGCGATGCATGCCCGGCGCGCGCGCCGTCGACCCCACCTTACCGTCGGTAGGAGTGGACCCGGTTTTCCGGGATTTTTCGCGCCGCGCCTGCTGCGCTTTCTCGCAGAGCGGCTATAGTCGCGCAATGGCGGCGCGGCCGGCGCTGCGCGGTTCTAAACCCAAGGTCATGCCATGTCGCGGCGGTCGCAAATTCAACGGTGTCTACTCGTGACCGTCCTTGCCGCTGGCCCTGCCGCCTGCACGCGACCCTATTCCTTCGAGAAGCTCGCTTTTGGAATGAGCCGGGTGGAGGCGCAAGCGGCGCTGGGCCAACCGCTGACATATGTGTCGGGCGCCGCTGGGTCGGAAACCTATGTCGTCGAGCAGTCCGCGCGCGTGCCGGGGATGTTCCCTTCCGGCGAGCGCCTGTACCTGCAATTTCGCGGCGAGCGCCTGACGAGCTGGAAGGGCAATTGGGACATGCAGAAACGCCTGTTCTAGCGCGAGCGCGCATCGCCTCGCACCGCCGTCGCATTTCGCAAAGCCGCTACGGCGAGGCAAGCCCGTTGCGCTGCGCCACGAACGTGCGCACGGACGGCATGATTTGCGGCAACAGCGCGCGCACCCGCGCGCGCGTCATCCCCGGACGGATGCGCTTGTCATAGAGGATATTGAGCAGGTACTGGTCGTAGACGCCGAATTTTCCCAATTGCACGTTGTCGTTAAACATCGTCCACGGCACGCTGGAATCGTCATTGATCGGGCCCAACGCCTGCAACAGCTCCTCATAGGCGCAGTCCCTGAAGGTGAATTCACCGGCGTCGACAACAAGGATGACATCGGCGCGCCGGATGCGGTATTGCGCGTCCTTGGCATAGCCGGAAAGGCATTGCGGATCGAGCGCGCGCGCGATCTGGCGGGCACGGGCGGCGCCGAACGTCGCGCGCAGCGCCGCGCTCATGTCGCGGTCGCGAACGAGCGTCACAAAGATGTTCGCGGCGTCGCGGTCAGCCGTCAGTGCGACGTCGATATGCGCGATTCGCGAGGCGATGTCGGCGACGATCGCGGCCAACTGCCGGCGCCGATCGGGCCGCGCCTGGCTCGCGACGTGAATGCGCACCGGCACGACAAACTTGCGAATGCGATCGACGCGGCCGCGCAAGCCAAGCTCGGCGCCGAAGGCGATCTTGAAGAACCCGTCGGCGATCTCCGCGTCGCTAAAGCGCGCGCGTTCGCCGGCGCGGCGCGCCTCGACACGCCCGTCGGCGGCGCTGGCGCTGGGCCACGACAAGGCGGCGGCGATGAGCAGGCCCGTCAACGCCGCGATGCGGACGTTGCGATGGCCGGCGCGGATCACGACGCCGTCGGCAGGCGCGAGGAGCGTCGCTGCAAGGCGCGGATGCGCTCGGCCAGGTTGCTCTTGGC
>JACQAE010000006.1 GCA_016195095.1 Pseudomonadota bacterium | reverse complement strand
TCGCCGGCGACGGCACCACCACGGCGACCGTCCTCGCCCAGGCCATCGTGCGCGAAGGCGCCAAATCGGTTGCCGCCGGCATGAATCCGATGGATCTCAAGCGCGGCGTCGATATCGCGGTCGCCGCCGTCGTCAACGACATCGTCAAGCGCTCCAAGAAAGTCGGCTCGTCCGCCGAGATCGCCCAGGTCGGCACGATATCCGCCAATGGCGACAGCACCATCGGCAAGATGATCGCGCGCGCGATGCAGAAGGTCGGCAATGAAGGCGTGATCACCGTCGAGGAGGCCAAGTCGCTCGACACCGAGGTCGAGATCGTCGAGGGCATGCAGTTCGACCGTGGCTACATTTCCCCCTATTTCATCACCAACGCCGAGAAGATGCTGGCGGAGCTCGACGACGTCTACGTGCTGTTGCACGAAAAGAAGCTGTCCGGACTGCAGGCCATGCTGCCGGTGCTCGAGGCAGTGGTCCAGTCGGGCCGGCCGCTGCTCATCGTCGCCGAGGACGTGGAGGGCGAGGCCATTGCCACGCTCGTCGTCAACAAGCTGCGCGGCGGGCTCAAGGTGGCCGCGGTCAAGGCTCCCGGCTTCGGTGATCGCCGCAAGTCCATGCTCGAGGACATTGCCATCCTTACCGGCGGGCAATTGATCTCCGAAGATCTCGGCATCAAGCTTGAAAGCGTGACGCTGGCGATGCTCGGCCGCGCCAAGAAGGTCGTCATCGAGAAGGAAAAGACCACCATCATCGACGGCGCCGGCAAGAAGAAGGACATTGAGGCGCGCGTCGCGCAGATCAAGGCGCAGATCGAGGAGACGACCTCCGACTACGATCGCGAGAAGCTGCAGGAGCGCCTGGCCAAGCTTGCCGGCGGTGTTGCCGTGATCCGCGTCGGCGGCGCCACCGAGGTCGAGGTGAAGGAGAAGAAGGATCGCGTCGAGGACGCGCTCAATGCCACCCGCGCCGCGGTCGAGGAGGGCATCGTCCCCGGCGGCGGCGTCGCGCTGCTGCGCGCCAAGAAGGCGATTGGCAAACTCTCCAATAGCAATTCCGACATCCAGGCCGGAATCAATATCGTGCTCAAGGCGCTCGAGGCGCCGATCCGCCAGATCGCCGAGAATTCCGGCGTCGAAGGCTCGATCGTCGTCGGCAAGATCATCGAGAACAAGTCGGAGACGTTCGGCTTCGACGCCCAGAACGAGGAATATGTCGACATGGTCGACAAGGGCATCATCGATCCGGCCAAGGTCGTGCGCGCGGCGTTGCAGGACGCAGCGTCGATCGCGGGCCTGCTCATCACGACCGAGGCCATGGTCGCCGAAATGCCGCGCGAGAAGCCGGCGATGCCGGCCGGCGGCGGCATGCCCGGCGGGATGGGCGGCATGGGCGGGATGGGCGGGATGGACTTCTAGCGCGCTTCCCGTTTCAATTGAACTGCAATGCACTCTCGCGCCTGATCGGTAACGACGGCGTCTGGCGCAAGACCGATACGGCGCGACACCGCGGTTGTGCGCGTGTTGATCATGCGAGGCGCATGCCTCGCATGATCGTTTGTGCCGACCGCACGCCGCTTGTTTGCGACCTTGCTTTGGTGCACATCGCACGACATTGGCGTTGAGGAAGGCTCCCGGCATTGACAGGCGCGCGGCCCTTTCCAGCGACCATCGGCCTCGTTCTCGCCGGCGGCCTCGCGCGCCGCATGGGCGGCGGCGACAAGGGGCTGATCGATGTCGGCGACGTTCCCATTCTCGCGCGCGTGCTCGCGCGGCTTGCGCCAAGCTGTGCCGCGATCGCCATCAACGCCAATGGCGATCCGGCGCGGTTTTCCGGGTTCGGCCTGCCGGTGATTGCCGACAGCGTGCCGGACTTCGCCGGGCCGCTCGCAGGCATCCTGTCGGGTCTCGACTGGGCGGCGCGGCACCACCCGGCGGTCGCCTGGGTCGCCAGCGCGCCGGCCGACTGCCCGTTCCTGCCCGCGGACCTTGTCGCTCGCCTGCACGGCGCGCGGGCCGACAAGGACGTACCGCTCGCCTGCGCGCGGTCGGGCGAATGGCGCCATCCCGTTGTCGGCTTGTGGCCGGTCGATCTGCGCCAGGACCTGCGCCGCGCCCTTCTCGATGAAGGCATGCGCAAGATCGAGGTTTGGACCGGCCAGCACGGCGTCGCCATCGCCGACTGGCCCGGCCAGCCGGTCGACCCCTTTTTCAACGTCAACACGCCGCAAGACGCGGCGGAGGCGGACCGCATGGCGCGCGAATTTCCCGCCCTCTGACGCGCGAATAGCGCACCGTCCGCGCTGTTGCGGCAGGCCATTTTGTGATAAATTGCGCCAACGGATCGGGAGGAAAGAAAAATGCGCGCGTTCATTATTGCCTGCGTCGCCGCGCTGGTTATCGCGATAGCCGCTGTTGCAAGCCTGGGTTTGGTGCAGCGCAGTTCCGCCGCCGCGTTTACCACGGACGCGACGCGAATCAATCCGAGCTGGACCCTCAGACCGCCAGCGGCACAGGCGCCGACGCGTGGCGCGTCCCCCGGCGCGGCCGCTTCCGGCATGCATGAGGAATGCAGCGCGATGACGATGTGGCAGATGATCCGTGGCGACCTTGGAATGTCGCGGCCGGCTGGATGCAGCGAGTAAGCCAGCCCTGCCGCGCGGCGCGTTACGGCGTGAGCTGCGCGTAGGAAATGAACGCCACGGTCGCGCCCGCCTCGATCGTCGTCGTATCTTCGCTGAGTTCGACAAGGCCGTGGGTTTCCGTCAGCGACGTGATGACCCCGGCCCCGTCCTGGCCGTGCTTGACCGCCTCGATGACGCCGTCGGCCGCGCGCCGCAACGCCACGCGCACATATTCGCGGCGTCCATGTTTCTTGCGATAGGCGAATGTCGCCCTGACCGGCAACGCCATGAGCGGCCGCTCCTGCGCGCCGGAGAGGCGCGACAGCAATGGCCGCACGACGCGCGCGAATGTCACGTAGACGGCGGCCGGGTTACCCGGCAGGCCGACGAACGCCGCCGCGGACCCGGCTTGGGCGCCCGCCACCACGCCCATGGCCACCGGCCGACCCGGCTTGATGGCAACGCGCCAAAAAGCCAGCCGGCCGACGCGTTCGACGGCGGTGCGCACATGATCGGCCTCGCCGGTGGAAACGCCGCCCGAGGTCAGAACCAGGTCGTGTTCCACCGCCGCCGACTTGATGGCATCGGCAAGGAGGTCGGGGTCGTCCGCCAGAATGCCGAGGTCGGTCAGCGCAATGTCCGGCGTGCCGAGCAGGCTCGCCAGCAGGTAACGATTGGCATCGTAGATCGCGCTGCGCGGCCGTGTCGTACCCGGCTCGACGATTTCGTCGCCGGTCGAGAATATGGCGACCCGGATGCGCCGGCGCACGACAAGCGAGGTCAGCCCGAGCGCGGCCGCAAGGGCGAGATCCTGCGCCACCAGGCGGCGCCCAATGGGAAGCGCCACGGCACCCTTGCGCAGGTCCTCGCCCGCCAACCGGCGGTTGGCGCCCGCGGATAATCCCGCGGGGACGACGACCGCGCCACCTTCGACGCGGCAATCTTCCTGCATGAACACGGTGTCGGCCGCGGCCGGCATGGGCGCGCCGGTGAAGATGCGCACAGCCCTGCCCTCCGCCAGCGGCGCGGCGGCGGCGCGTCCGGCGGTCACGCGCTCGGCGATGACGAGGCGCGTATCGCCGCCTGAAGCGAGATCGCGGTGGCGAACGGCATAGCCATCCACGGCGGAATTATCGAATGGTGGCAGATCAAGCGGGGCTTGGACTTCGACCGCGATGACACGGCCGGTGGCCTGGCGCAGGCCCAGCGTCTCGATTTCGCCAACCGCGGCGACGCGATCGGCGATGAGCCGCTCCATTTCCACGACCGCAAGCAGCGGCCCGGAAAACGCGAAACAGTCATCGCTGAGTTGCGCCATTAGGCTTGCCGCGGTTCGAGTAGGCGGGCGAGGGGAGTGGATTCGGCGAGCAGGACGGCGGCGATCTTTTCGATATCGTTGAGATCGATGACCGGCAGCACCGCGTCATCCAGCGCCATGTCGGAGGCGATCGCGACAATGCAATCGTCCTGCGGATGCAGAAACGGTTTGCCGTTGGCGGCGCGAAAAACCTCGAGCTTGGGGTGCGGCTGCGCCTTGTAGCCCTCGACGATCACCAGGTCGACCGGCGACAGTTTCGCGAGCAGCGCCGCGAGCGGCGGTTCGGGCAGGCCGCGCAGTTCGTGCATCAGCGCCCAGCGATTCGACGAGCCGACGAGAACCTCCGTCGCGCCGGCCAGGCGGTGGCTGTGCGAATCCTTCCCCGGACGGTCCATGTCGAAATCATGGTGCGCGTGCTTGACCGTGGATAGCCGCAGCCCGCGCCGCACGAGGCACGGAATTACCTTGGCGAGGAGCGTTGTCTTGCCGGCGCCGCTCCAGCCGGCCAGTCCGATGATGCGCATGCCCCACTATAGCAAGACACGGCGATGGCAAGACACCAGGAAGGCAAAACACCCGGCGCGAACGCCGGGTGCCTTTATCCCGCGAATGCGCCCCGTGGAACTATTCGGCCGGTGTTGCAACCGGTTGGCTTGGCGCAGCTTCTTTTCGCGCCTGCTCCTTCTCCACCCACAGGCTGTGATGGTCCTTCGCCCAATTGACGTCGACCTCGCCGCTGCCCATGGCCGAAAACGCGCCTTCCATCCCGAGCGAACCGATATAGATGTGCGCCAGCATGACGGCCACAAATAGCACGGCGACGATGCCGTGGATCATCTGCGCCGTCTGCATTCCGGAAACGTCCGTCGCGTAGAATGGGAACATCAACAGGTAGCCGGTGATCGCGACCGCGCCGCCACCGAGCACCACGATCCAATAGATCAGCTTCTGACCGGCATTGAACCGCGGCGCGGGTGGATGGTCCTGGCCAAACAGGCCGCCGCCACGCTTGATCCATTCCAAGTCAACTTGGCTTGGAATGTTGCCGGCCACCCACATCAGGAGCATGAGGATGACGCCGATCGTAAAGGGAAAACTGAGATAATTATGCGCGTATTTTGCCAATTGCGACCAATCCGCGAACGCGCCCGCCCCCATCAGCGGCAACAGCAATTGCTTGCCGAACGACACGTTCAGCCCGGAAATCGCGAGGATGATGAAACAGGTCGCGGTCAGCCAGTGGACAAAGCGCTCGAAGGCGTTGAAGCGCGTGATGGTCTTGCCCGATGGTCCGCCCGAAATGCGAACCCGACCGCGCATGACGTAATAGAGAATGAGGACCGCGAGCATCCCAAGAATGGCGACAGCGCCGATCCGCGGCAGCGTCTTTTCGTGAAAGTCCCGCCATTCGGTTCCGCCCGGTTGGATCAGAGTGCCGGACTTGGCATCCGGAATACTGACCCGCCCCGAAATCGCGTTCGCACCGCCGCCCGATTGCAGCGCGTTGAGCAATTGCTCTTCCTTGACCGAGCTTGCCGTCGGATTGATCGCCCCCTGCTGGGCATATGCCGGCGCCATTTGGCTCGCCAACACGACGAGCATCAAGGTCGCGAGCATCGACGCGACGAGTGCGAGCCGGATCGGGTTCAAGAGCGTCATCATGGGCTATCCCTCCCATTTCCTGTCAGTTCTTTTTTCATTGTCGTGTCGGCGCAGCGTGGTGATGGTACAGCGGCCATACGCGGCGCCGTCAAGGTCGGGTAACGACGGCGCGGCGCAACCGCGCGGCGCCGTTTATGGCATTCGAAATACGCGCTACGAGGCGATCGACTCCTTATAGGCCGTCTTCCAGCCCCAAGCGCCCGATCCATAGCCGCGCTTGACCACCCGCTCCTTGTAGATCTGCGCGATGATGTCGCCGTCGCCGGCGAGCAACGACTTGGTCGAGCACATTTCCGCGCACAGCGGCAATTTGCCCTCGGCCAGGCGATTGGCGCCGTATTTGACGTATTCGGCCGCCGTTCCGTCGGCCTCCGGTCCTCCGGCGCAGAACGTGCATTTGTCCATCTTGCCGCGCGAACCGAAATTGCCGACGCGCGGGTATTGCGGCGCGCCAAACGGGCAGGCGTAGAAGCAATAGCCGCAGCCGATGCACAGATCCTTGGAATGCAGCACGACCGCATCCGCCGTCGTGTAGAAACAGTTGACCGGGCACACCGACGCGCAGGGAGCGTCGGTGCAATGCATGCAGGCCATGGAAACCGACCGCTCGCCAGGCTTGCCGTCATTGATAGTGACGACCCTGCGGCGGTTGATCCCCCAAGGAACGTCGTTTTCGTTCTTGCAGGCGGTGACGCAGGCATTGCACTCGATGCAACGGTCGGCGTCACAAAGGAATTTCATCCGGGCCATGGTTTACGCCTCCCTATGCCGCTCTGACTTGGCAGAGCGTGGCCTTGGGTTCCTGCATTCCGGTGACCGGATCGAACCCATATGTGGTCAACGTATTCACGCTCTCGCCGAGCACGATGGGGTCGGCGCCCTTCGGATACTTGCTACGCTGATCGACGCCCTGGTACCAGCCGCCGAAGTGGAACGGCATCCAGGTCACGCCCTTGCCGACACGCTCGGTGACCAGCGCCTTGACCCGCGCCTTGGCGCTGTTCTCGGCGCCAAAAACCCAGACCCATTGTCCATCCTTGACGCCACGCTCGGCCGCATCCGCCGGATTGATTTCAACGAATGCGTCCTGCTGCAATTCGGCCAACCATTTGTTTGACCGCGTCTCTTCGCCGCCACCCTCGTACTCGACCAGGCGGCCGGAGGTGAGGATGAGCGGGAACTCCTTGGCAATGCCCTTGTCGACCGCCGCCTTCTGCACGTCGAAGCCAACATTGGGTACGCGGAACTGGCGAGCATTGGGGAGTGTCGGATACTTGCCCACCAGGTCCGGCCGCGGCGTGTAGATCGGCTCGCGGTGCACGGGAATGGCGTCGGGCAGGTTCCACGCATTGGCGCGGGCCTTGCCGTTGCCGAAGGGCTTCTTGAGCACGCCATAGGTGAATTGCGGATAGCCGTCCTTGATCTCCGAACCCGCCGAGAACGACCCCTCGGCGAGCAGCGTCACGCCATTGCGTTCAAGGCCAAAGCGCGCGCGGAAGGTTCCGCCGCCGTCCTTGACATGCAGGTTGGTGTTGTAGAGCTGGTGGGTGCCGGGATGCTTGTATTCCGGCGTGCCCCAACATGGCCAGGGCAGGCCGTAATAGTCGCCCTTGGCCGGGCCATCCTTGGCGCGCAAGGTGACGAGGTCGAAGTCCTTCTGGTTGGCCATGTGCAGCTTGAGCCGCTCCGGCGACTGGCCACAATAGCCCGTCGACCAGCCGCCGCGATTGATCTCGCGCAGAATGTCCTCGGCTTCCGGAAGATTGTTCTCGACCTTGATATTCTTGAACATCCGATCGGCGAAGCCGAGCTTCTTGGCCAGCAGGTACATGATTTCGAGATCGTCCTTGGCCTCGAAGATCGGCTTGACGATCTGCTCGCCCCACTGCAGCGACCGGTTGGACGCCGTGCGCGACCCCTTGGTCTCATAGCTGGTCGCCGCCGGCAGCAGGTAGGTATTCTCCTTACGTTCGGATACCGACGCCCAGGTGGTGGGCACCGGATCGATGACCACCAGCAGGTCGAGCTTCTCGATGCCCTTGGCCGCCTGCGGGATGCGCGTCACGGTGTTGCCGCCGTGGCCGAGCACCATCATCGCCTTCAGATTATCCTTCTGGCTCACCTGCTCCTTTGGCAGGAGCGTGGCGTCGAACCAGCGGGTGGACGGAATGCCGGGCGTGTTCATCAACTTCACCGGCTTGCCGTCGGCGCCCGTATAGGCATCGAAGCGCGAGGCCAGCCAGTCGAACTCGACTTCCCAGACCCGCGACCAATGCTTCCAGGCGCCATCGTCGAGGCCGTAGTAGAGCGGCAGCGTCACGACGTCGAGGCCGAGGTCGGTTGCCCCTTGCACGTTGGTGTGGCCACGGAAGATGTTGGCGCCGACGCCGAAACCGCCGACATTGCCGGTGGCCAGCAACGCGATGCAGAACGCGCGCACGTTGGCGGTCCCGACGGTGTGCTGGGTCGAGCCCATGCACCAGATCAGCGTTGCCGGCTTTTCGGTCGCGAACATCTTGGCGACGCGCTCGAGCTGTGCGCCGGGCACGCCGGTCACGCGCTCGACTTCCGCCGGCGTCCACTTCTCGACTTCCTTGCGCACGTCGTCCATGCCGTAGACGCGCTGCTTGATGAATTCCTTGTCTTCCCAGCCGTTCTTGAAGACATGCCAGAGCATGCCCCAGATGACTGGGATGTCGGTGCCGGACCGGATGCGCACGTATTCCGTGGCGTGCGCCGCCGTGCGCGTCAGGCGCGGATCGGCGACGATCACGTTGGCGCGGTTGAGCTCCTTGCCGGAAAGAATGTGCTGCAACGACACCGGATGCGCTTCCGCCGCGTTCGATCCGATGAAGAAGATCGTTTTGGCATTGCGGATGTCGTTATAGCTGTTGGTCATCGCGCCGTAGCCCCAGGTATTGGCCACGCCGGCGACGGTGGTGGAATGACAGATGCGCGCCTGGTGATCGACGTTGTTGGTTCCCCAGAAGGCGGCAAACTTGCGGCAGAGGTATGAGCCTTCGTTGGTGAACTTGGCGGAGCCGAGCCAGTAGACGGATTCGGCGCCGGATTTGGCGCGGATATCCACGAGCTTGTCGCCGATCTCGTTGATCGCCTGATCCCAGGATATCCGTTGCCATTGGCCGCCGACGAGCTTTACCGGATAGCGCAGGCGCCGGTCGCCCATCACCAGTTCACGCGTCGCGGCGCCCTTGGCGCAATGCGACCCGCGATTGAGCGGGCTATCCCAACCCGGCTCCTGGCCAACCCACACGCCATTCTCGACTTCCGCGATGACGGTGCAGCCGACCGAGCAATGGGTGCAGACATTCTTGCGGATCGTGGCGCCGGGGCCGGGCGCGGGACCCACCGCCTTGGCCCGGCGCACCGTCGCCAGCGGAACCGCGCCAAAAGCCGCGACCGCGCTAGCGGCAAGGCCGGAGCGGCGCAGGAATGTACGGCGGTCGAGGCCGCCACCGGAATGACCCGCAAGCGCTGCAACAAGCGTGCCGCGTCGGGCCTGGCGTTGCGTTCGTTTGATCAGCACGGCTAGCCTCCCTTATTTCGTCGGATAGCGGTTGACCGCGTAGAAGGTCTTGACGTGGTCGCTTTCCCGATATCGGGCTTTGCGCTTTTCATCGTTGCTTTCGCTGTCGGCGACCGCCGGCGTCGTCAGCGCGCCGCCGGCCGTCACGGCGGCGCCCGCGCCGATACCGAGCACGCGCAAAAAGTCGCGGCGACCCACGGCCGTCTTCTGTCGTGTTTTCATGACGGGCATCCTCCTCATCCGTAAAGTTTCTGTGTCACGAGACGTTCCGTGCCACGCATTCCGTGCCACGCATTCCGTGCCACGCATTCCGTGTCACGCGGTCCGTTTCACGTCGGGGCGCTTTCCGTTTCGCTTGAATCGGGCAGCACCCGGTTCCCCCAAGCTCGGTCGTATTTTCCGCGGCGACGCGGTCCCCACCTCGCCGCACAATTCCCCAGGTGCCGCCGTTCATGACGGCAGCGCGAAAGCCTCGCTCTCGATTTCCATGAACACGCGACCCAGCATGCCGACCTTGCGGTAGAAATCGGCACTTTCGGCGCGTTCCAGATCGGCGAAAAAGCGGTCGATCCACGGCGCCAGATGTTTCTCGTGGATCTCGCGGTCGGCGCCCACCGGTGCTGGCAGCCGTCCGTCGATCAGCCCGGCCATGATCTCGAAAAGGATGGCGGCGTGATCCTCGGGCTCGCAATTACCGGGCGCGCGCTCGATGCCAAAGCGCACAAGATCCGCGCGCAGCCGTGCCAGCGGTCGGTCGTGCAGAAATCCCGTAAGATAGTAAGAACCGTAGGGCAGCATTTCGCCGCGGCCGATGCCGATGAACAGGTCGAAATATTCGCGTTCAAGCTGCGCTTGGGCATGCGCGTTGGCGGCTTGCGCAAGCGCGGCATGGGCGACGCCAAGCGGTGTCGGATCGCCACGCAATTGCGCCACGGCTTCGAGCATCTGCGCGGTCGGCGCCTGCGCCAGCAGGCGCGCGAGCAATCCGTATTCGCGCGCGCGCGCCAGATCGATCTCGTCGATCTCGCCGGAAGTGTCGGCCTGCCCCTCATAGAGATCGGGCCGCAACGCCGCGCGCGTGACGCCGGTCGCCGCTTCGACCGCGAGCACGCGTTCGGCTGGTATGCGCGACCAATTGGAAACGGATGGTTGTGAAATGCCAAGCTTGCGCGCCAGCGCACCGACGCCGCCGGCCACTCTGATCGCCTCGTCCAAGCCGGATTCCCGCATCACCTATTCTTTCTAATTATTCCAAGGAAAGTACACGTGTGAGTAAATGCGGGTCAATAGCGCCAGGCTATAAGGGAGCGCGGTAACGCCGGTTTTACCGCAATTTTGGCAGTGCACGGCCGTGCGGATGCTTGACAATTTTTGTTGTCACCTGATCGTACGACTTAAGACTATCTTGCGTTGCACCAATGTAATTCTCACCACCCGTCAGGCCGGTAGTCTTATTGCGCCGGCCGATTCCCGCGGACGCCGGATCAATTTCGCCGTCACGTTCCTTCCGGCGTTCGGTTTCTTGCGGCTGCGCGCGCGCCGCGGAGGAGGAAGCACGATGTGTCGCGGTGCCATCCTCGGGTATCGAAGCGGTGTCGGCCGATAGCGGCCGGTCGGAATCGCCCGCCCGCGCCTGCGGCGGCGTTTC
>JACQAE010000098.1 GCA_016195095.1 Pseudomonadota bacterium | reverse complement strand
GTCCATGGCGGAGATCAATCCGTCCACCTATGCCAACCTGCGCTGGTCGATCGACGACTTCCTGCCGCTGATCAAGGGCGTCGAGGCGCCGCTGGTGCTGGTCGTGCATCCAAGCGTGAAGGCCAACTCGCTCGCGGAATTGGTCGCATGGGTCAAGAGCAGCCCGGGCAAGCTCAGCTACGCATCCTTCAGCCCGGGGTCGCAGTCGGCGTTTCTTGGGTACCAGTTGAACGAGCGTTTCGGTCTCGACCTCGCGCATGTGCCCTACAAGGGGTCGGGTCCGCAGACGCAGGACCTTATCGCCGGACATGCGCTTCTCGGCTTCGGCCAGCTGCAGTCAACGTTGCCGCATGTTCGCGCCGGGAAGCTCAAGGCGCTGGCCGTCACCAGCGCGACGCGCTCGCCGCATTTGCCGGACGTTCCGACCTTCGCGGAACTCGGCAATCCCGATTTCACCGCCGCGATCTGGTTTGGCCTCATGATCAAGGCCGGAACGCCCGCGACGATCGCCGATCCGATTCTGGCGGCGGCGAAGGCCGCGCATGCCGACCCGCAGGTGCGCAAGAACCTGGAAAACCAGGGCCTCTCCGTGTCCGGGCAGAGCGGGGCGGAATTCGCGGCGTCGGTCAGGACGCAGATCGTGCGCTGGGGAAAGCTGGTGAAGGCTTCCGGTTACAAGGCCAACTGATGGCGGCGGCCGAGGGGCCGCTACATTGCGCTGGGACGAGCGACGGGATGCAGGTTTCCGTTGGCGCGGGATCCTCCGCGGAGGTCGGTTTCGACTTCGCCTGGATGCGCCCCGGTCAGGCGCGCCGCGTCGGTAGCGGGACGCGATCGACGTGCTCGATCTCGGCGTAGACGAGACGCTCCATCAATCGGGCACGCGTCGTGGCATGCGCGGCCGAGGCCCAAAGATTGTCGAACTCGCCGGGATCATTCGCGAGATCGTAGAGCTCCCCCCATTCGCCGTGGTCGAACACGCTGAGCCGCCAGCTTGCGTCGATCAGCGTATGCACGCGCGGCGGCCGATTGGTGCCGGGAGTGGGGGCCTGGTGATCATACTGGATGAAGACGGCATCGCGAACGAATGTGCCCGCCCTCGGCATCGCCGGCAGCAGGCTGCGCCCCTGCATTCCGACATAGGGTTCGATCCTGGCGCGATCGAGGATCGTCGCCGCGATGTCAATGGTCGAGCCGAGCGCCGCGCAGCGTGGCGCGTCGGGCGCGGCCAACGGATCCGACCAGATGAACGGCACCCGCACAATGCCCTGGTAATGCTCGGCACCCTTGAGCATCAACCGGTGATCGCCGAGGTGGTCGCCATGGTCGCTGGTGAACATGAGCACCGTTTCCTCGCGCCGCCCGCAGCGATCGAGCGCGCGCAGGACGTGGCCGATCGCGTCGTCGATACAGGTGATCATGCCGCAGGTCAGCGCCCGCGCCTCCTGCGCCTCGCGCGCGGAGACGGCGATCGTATTCATTCCGCTAAGATTTGCCGCGCCGCTTTCACGCTGCGCGAGGATCGCGCGCACATGCGGCGGCGGCGCCCAGTCATTGCGCGAAAATGCCTCCGGCACCGGGAAATCCGCCGGCGCATACATGTCCCAGTATTTGCCCGGCGGGTTGAACGGGTGGTGCGGATCGGGGAAGGAAACCATCAGAAAGAACGGCGCCTCGCCGCAGGATTCCAGATAGGCCTGCGCCGCCTCGGCGAGGAACGCGGTTGAATAGAGCTCCGCCGGGATCGCCGTGCGATGCGCCTGCGGGCAGACATAGTCGTGCGGCAGGCCGTTGTTCGGTCCCAGCAGCTTGCCGGCATTGGGATCGCGCCCCGCCAGCCAACGGTCGTAATCGCCACCGACCGCGTCGCCATGCGCGCGAACCAGCGTGACGTGATCAAAGCCGTAAAACGGCGTGGCGATGCGCGCGCCCGACTTCTCCCAGAACGCCGGCTGCTCCTGCGCATAGGCCGGGCCGCCGAATTGCGCCCGGACCGCCTGCGCCAGCTCGGGACCAGGCGCATGGTAGCCGGGCCGCGGCGCTGGCGGCGTGAGCAACGGCGGCATGCTTGAGAAATTCTGCAGATGGCTCTTGCCGACCAGCGCCGTGCGGTAGCCGGCCGCGCGCAGGAGATCGACGAAGGTGACCGCCTCGAGCGCGAGCGGCACGCCGTTGCAGCGCACGCCATGCGCCGACGGCATGCGCCCGGTCATCAGGCTCGAGCGGTTGGGCATGCATACCGGGCTGGCGACGTAGAAGCGGTCGAATGCCACGCCGCGCCGCGCGATGGAATCAATGTGGGGTGTGCGCAACAGCGCATGGCCATAGCAGCCGAGAAAATCGGCGCGGTGCTGGTCGGTGATGAACAGGATGAAATTGGGCCGAGTGCGAATGGATGCCGGCATCACCTTGCCTTCGTCGATGTCTTGCGCGTGGCGTGTCTAACCCGCGGCCGCGGGTGGCGCGGCATGGTATTTCCGGCCGGCTGCATATCCAGCGGGTTATTATCCAGGCCGGCGGCGGCGCGGCACACCTTGCGCACCACGTCGATCATCAGCTGGGCGGCCGGCGTCGGCGCGACAGTGGCGCGCGTCGTCAGGCCCACGGGGCCTTCCATCATGCGATTGTCGATCGGCAGTTCGATCAGGCGTCCCTCGCGGACTTCGGATTCCACCGCGCCGCGCGGGGCAAACCAGATGGCGTCAAACTGGATGTAGCCCCTGCTGAACGCGATGACCGTCGTCTCCACGATATTGGCCGGCATCGCAATGCCCTGCGCGATGAGAAAGCGATCGACCTCATGGCGAATGGTCGTATCGCGATACGGAATGACGAACGGGTACATGCCCATGGACGCCGGCTCGAATTGAGCGGGCGGCGCGAGCGGATGGCCGGGCCGCACCACCGCCGTCAGGCGTTCCGAATAAAGATGCTCGAACGTCAGGCCGATCATCTGCTCGCGCTGCGCGAGGCGGCCGACGACAAGCTCGATTTCGCCCATGCGCAACAGGTCCATGAGCCGCGAATTGTCGCCGGACACGACTTTGACATTCGTCGCCGGCGCTTCCTGCTTAAAGCGATGCACGGCCGTCGGCATGATCAAGGCGGCAACGTTTGGAAGCACGCCGACGGCAACGCCGAAGCAGCCTTTCGATCGCGCCATCCTGACGCTGTCGACGCCATGGCGCAGCGAGGCAATGCTGGCGGCGGCGTGTTGCAGGAAAATCTCGCCGAACCGCGTCAGCGTCATGCCCGTGCGCTCGCGATCGAACAGCTGAACCCCAAGCGCATGTTCGAGTTCGCGCAGCGTTTTCGACAATGCGGGTTGAGTGACGGAAAGCGCCGCCGCGGCGCGGCAAACACCGCGATGCTGGGCGACGGTCAGGAAGCATTGCAAGTGACGCAGGCGAACGCGCGTTTCCGACATCGTGGCACCAGCAGCCGGAGGACTAATACCCATAACCAATATGGCATATTACCTCCCAATGCGACCCCTATCGCACGTGGCGCGGGCCGTGACGTGAACCAGGGCGCCGGGATGCAAAAGTCCGCCGGACACGCAGAAGTGTCGGCGAACGGCGATCGCGCGGACAGCCCGCGCACGGCGCCATGCGTCGCGGCGCATGCGACAGCGGGACGCTGCCACGACGAATGTGCCTTTGCCATGCGCGCGCGGCCGCACTATGTCTGGCCGAATACGTGCCGTGAACCATCCGCATCACGCCATCTTCGGCGCCGCGATCGCGCTGGAATGTGAATTCCGCCGCGCGAGCCGGCGGCAAAGGCATTCATTGCGCCGCGCGCGCGTCGGCACCCGAGATGCATCCGGCACCAAATGAGCGCGCCAAGAAGAAGTTGCCATGCCACCGTTAAGCGCCGCGTACGAAGTGCCCCGCCGCCTGCGCGCCGTCATGCGCAGGCGCGAATCGAGCCTCGTCCTGCTCGCCTGCGGCGTCGGCATGATCGCTGGCCTGGTCGTCGCCATCATGGGCGCGGGCGTTGATTTGTTGCATACGATCTTGTTTGGCCTTCTTCCCGGTGAGCGGCTGTCGGGGCGCGTTTCGCTTGATCCGGTGCGCGCGCTTTTCGCCCCCATCCTCGGCGGCCTATTGTTTGGACTGGCGGGCGCCTATATCGCTCGCCGGCGCGGCGCCGAGGTCGATCCGATCGAGGCCAATGCGATGCATGGCGGGCGCATGTCGATCCGCGGCAGCCTGATCGTCGCCGCGCAAACGGTCTGGTCGAGCGGCGTTGGCGCCTCGGTCGGCCTGGAGGCCGGCTATACGCAATTGGCGAGCGGCATCGCATCGCGCCTTGGTCAGGCATTCCATCTGCGTCGTGGCGATCTGCGGGTGCTCGTCGGCTGCGGCGCGGCGGGCGCCATCGCCGGGGCCTTCGGCGCGCCGCTCGGCGGCGCCTTCTACGCGTTCGAACTGATCATCGGAAGCTACGCCGCGGCCAGCCTCGCGCCGGTTGGCATGGCGGCCCTGATCGGCTACCTGACGACGCGCGCGTTCTCGCCGTTGGCGCTGGGCATCGACGGCGGCGTGGCCGCGAGCGTCACGGCGCGTGACCTGGCCATCGCCGCCGGCGTCGGCTTGATCGCCGCGATTTTCGGCATCGCGCTCATGCGCGGCGTGGCGCTCTGCGAGGCCGCGTTCACGCGCATGAAGGTGCCCGCGGCGCTGCGCCC
Organism: Pseudomonadota bacterium; assembly: GCA_016195095.1. Taxonomy (GTDB): domain Bacteria; phylum Pseudomonadota; class Alphaproteobacteria; order Rhizobiales; family Xanthobacteraceae; genus JACQAE01. The sequence continues at coordinate 5,777 of JACQAE010000098.1, read as the reverse complement.
GGCGCTGGGCGGCGCCCTGGTCGGGTTACTGGCGCTGGTTTCGCCGCAGGTCATGTCATCGGGGCATGGGGCGTTGCGCCTGACCGGCCTGTTCGACCTGCCGCTTCGCGCGATCGCGCTCATTCTCGTGCTCAAGGCGACCGCCTCCATCATCTCGCTCGGCAGCGGATTCCGTGGCGGATTGTTCTTTGCCTCGCTGCTGCTTGGCGCGCTGGGCGGACAATTATTCGCGGATGGGCTCAACGCCGCGTGGCCGGGCGCGCATGCCGATCCCGCCGTTTACGCCATTATCGGCATGAGCGCGCTCTCGGTGTCGGTCATCGGCGGTCCGCTCACCATGGTGTTCATCGCGCTGGAATCGACCGGCGACCTGTGGCTGACCGCGGCGGCGCTGATCGCCGTCATCGTCTCAATGCAGATCACGCGCGAATTCTTCGGATATTCATTCGCCACCTGGCGCTTTCATCTTCGCGGCAAATCCATTCGCGGCGCGGCGGATGTCGGCTGGGTGCGCGATCTCACCGTGGGCTCCATGATGCGCACCGACGCGCCCACGGTGCCGGTCGACGGCATCCTTGCGGGCGTGCGCAAGGCGTTCCCGCTTGGCTCGAGCAGCCAGGTCATCGCCGTCGATGGCGCCGGCGCTTACGCCGGCATGGTCTCGGTTCCCGAGGCGCACGCGGCCGATCTTCCCGATTCCACCGCCGTGCGCGGAATCGCGCGCCACGCCGACCATTTCCTGACCGCGAATATGGGCGTGCAGGAGGCGGTCGCGGCCTTCGAGCAGGCCGAGGCGGAAGCCCTGGCGGTGGTCGATGGCGCGGCGACGCGCAAGGTGATCGGCCTCCTCACCGAGGCGCACGCGCTGCGCCGTTACGCCGGCGCGTCGGAACTGCGCCGGCAGGAATTGCTTGGGAGAATCTGAGTGACTTGTCGCGGCCATGCCAGGAACCCGCGCGCAATCCCCCGGCTTGTCAAAAATATCCGGCATGCGTATCTATCGAATGGTGGAGGACGTGGTTATGTGGGCCGGGCGGGCACATACGTGAAGGAGCTCGCCGTCATGACCGCAATGCCAGCCGCCGAACCGACACGCCGCGATTTCCTCTACGTTGCCACCGCCTCGGCCGCGGCGATCGGCGCCGCGGCGGCGGCCTGGCCGCTGCTCGACCAGATGAATCCCGATGCATCGACGATCGCCGCCGGTGCCCCGATCGACGTCGATCTCGCGCCGATCGCGCTCGGTCAGGTCGTCAAGGTGTTCTGGCGCAGCAAGCCGATCTTCATATTCCATCGCACGGCGAGGCAAATCGCCGAGGCGCGGGCGCCCGATTGGCATGATTTACCCGACCCGGCGCCGGACTCCGCCCGCGTCAAGGCCGGACACGAGCAATGGCTCGTGGTCATCGGCATCTGCACGCATCTGGGCTGCATTCCGATCGCGCACCAGGGCAATTATGACGGCTGGTTTTGCCCCTGCCATGGCTCGCAATACGACAGCGCCGGGCGCGTGCGCGTTGGCCCGGCGCCGAATAATCTCTACCTGCCGCCCTACGCGTTCCTCACCGAGCGCAAGATTCGCATTGGCTGACGCGCGCGAATTTTCGGTATTTCCGCAAACACGATGTCACGGCTTCGTGAATTTTCGCAGCCGTCTGAATTCCAATTGCATTTCAAGACGCACCGAAAACCTGACGAAATATTCATCGGCCCGACATGAAGCCGTAAGGCGTGCCGTACCATGTTGCGGCGACGGTGCTTCGGCACTCCCCCCTTCCTCATGGAGACCTCATCATGACCGAACACAATTCGCCCCATTCGCCGACGCGCCAAATTTTATCGGCACGCCGGATGGTCCTGCTCGCCTCTGCGGCAGGTCTCGCGATCACTGTGCTCGCCGCCGGACCCGCCACCTACCGGCAATTGGCGCCATCGAGCTGGTTCACCGCGGCCCAGGCGGCCGAGTCGCCGCAACCCAATGCCGGCTTCGCCGACCTGGTCGCGAAGGTCAAGCCGGCGGTCGTTTCGGTGCGCGTCAAGATCAGCAAGCCCGCGAAGACCGCCAGCACGGACGAAGGCGACAGTATTCCGCCGTTCGAGCCCGGCTCGCCGCTCGAGAAATTCTTCCGTCAGTTCGGCGGTGAGAGGCAAAATGCAATGCCGCACAGGCGCCAGATCATCACCGGCGAGGGTTCCGGATTTTTCATCTCGGCGGACGGATACGCGGTGACGAATTATCACGTCGTCGACCATGCCAAGTCCGTTCACGTCACCACCGACGCCGGCAAGCGCTATACCGCCAAGGTCGTCGGCACCGACGAGAAAACCGACCTTGCGCTCATCAAGATCGACGGCCACACGGATTTCCCCTTCGTCGCGTTTTCCGACCACGCGCCGCGCGTCGGCGATTGGGTGGTCGCGGTCGGCAATCCGTTCGGTCTCGGCGGAACAGTGACCGCCGGCATTGTTTCCGCGCGCGGACGCGATATCGGCTCGGGTCCATACAATGATTTCATCCAGATCGACGCCCCAATCAACAAGGGTAATTCCGGTGGCCCCGCGTTCGACCTCAACGGCCGCGTGATCGGCGTCAATACCGCCATCTACTCGCCCTCCGGCGGCTCGGTCGGCATCGGCTTCGATATCCCCGCCGATACGGCGAAATACGTCATTGCCCAGCTCAAGGAGAAGGGCGCGGTCACGCGCGGCTGGATCGGCGTGCAGATCCAGTCGGTCACCGCCGACATCGCCGACAGCCTCGGTATGAAAAAAGCCGAAGGCGCGATCGTCGACGAGCCGCAAGCCGATAGCCCCGCCGCCAAGGCCGGAATACGGTCGGGTGACGTCATCGCCAGCGTTGATGGCATGACGGTCAAGGATTCGCGCGACCTCGCCAAGAGGATCGGCGCCTTGGCGCCGGGTGCCAAGGCCAAGCTCGGCGTCCTGCGCGGCGGCGAGGAAAAGACCTTGACGCTCACGCTTGGCGAACTGCCCAAGGAGCATTACGCGCGGGCGGAGACCACGGACAACAGCGCGCAGGGCGACGGCGTTCCGCGGCTGGGGTTGCTGCTTGCCACCGCGGGCAACGCGGCCGGCGCCGGCGGCAAGGGCGTTGTCATCACCGCCGTCGATCCCGACGGTCCCGCGGCCGAACGCGGCCTGCGTACCGGCGACGTGATCCTCGACGTCGGCGGCAAGGCCGTCGCCAATCCCGCCGACGTGCGCAAGGAACTGGCCGTGTTGCGCAAGGAGGGAAAGCACGCCGTGCTCATGCGGCTCAAATCGGGCGAGCAGACCAAGTTCGTCGCGTTGCCGCTTGGCAACGCCTGATCCAAGGAGGGCGGCGCGCCGCCCGTGTGCGAATGCGCGCGCGACCGCGCGGATTGGGCCCTCGCCCGTCCACGCCCGCAACCTCAATACAACCTGCAAGGAAAGGAGCCAGTCATGTTGGAACAAGGATGGCGACGGGAATCAACCATTGACGTGATCAACCTCGCGCTCGGCATTGGCCTCATGTCGACGCCGTGGATCTTCGGGTTCACGGGGGTCGAAATGGCCAGTCGCAACGCCTGGATCGCCGGCGCCATTGTCGGCGTCGCCGCGATCGCGGCGCTGGTGGCATTTGCCGCGTGGGAGGAATGGGTCAACGTGGCGCTCGGCCTATGGATCGCGATATCGCCCTGGGCGCTCAGCGTTCACCTCGCCATTGGCGATACCGCCCTGCGCGTTCAGGTGGCGATCGGTCTGGTCATCGCCGTGCTGGCGGCGGTGGAACTTTGGATCGCGCACCGCGCGCCACCGCATATCGCCGCGTAAACGCCTCATCGCATCTCGGGGCCGGGCTTGCGCCCGGTCTCTTTTGCGTCGCGGCGGCGCCGGCGCGAGGGCACCGCGCGTCAGTCTGACGGCGGCCAGCCGACGGGAACAAGGCTCTGGACGATCTTGGCGAGCGAGAGGATGCGCGGCTCCTCAAAGCGCGGCGCCACGATCTGCATCCCGATCGGCAACCCATCCCGCGACAGGCCGGCGGGAACGCTCGCCGCCGGCAGGCTGACCAGCGTGATCAAAAAGGCCGGCGCGATCCAGTCGACATAGTTCGTGAGCGCGCGCCCGTTGATCTCGGTGGGATAGTTCATGGTGATGGGGAACGGCTTCACCGGCGCCGCCGGCGTGAGCAGAATGTCGAAGCGCTCGAACAATTCGCGGAAGCGGTGAAACACCTTGATGCGTTCCGCCTCCGCCCTGGCGAGATCGATCGCGGTCAGCGTGAGCCCGGCCTCGATATTTCCACGCAGATTGCCGCCGAATTCCTTGAGCCGTCCGAGATTGGCGTAGTGCTGGCCGACCATCCAGAAGCCGCGCCACGTCTGGTAAGGGTCGCGGCCTTCGGCCACGTCCCAGCGGATGTCCTCGACGCTGGCGCCCGCCGCTGCAAGCGCGTGCGCGGCCGCGCGACACACCGCGTCAACCTCCGCATCGACGCCGATACCGGCGATATCGCTGGCATAGGCGACGCGTAGGCCACGCGCGTCGGTGCAGCGCTCGACCTGTTCGCGCGCGCTCATCCATGGCGGCGCGACCGAAATCGGCGAGCCGCGCGTATAGCCGACAATCGCGTCGAGCATCAGGGCGGCGTCCTGCGCCGAACGCGCGAGCGCCCCGTTCACCTGGCCCGGATCCCAGGCGAGCGGCATCGGGTCGTTGGGCGTCAGGCCGGGCGTTGGCCGGATACCGACGATGCCGCAAAACGCCGCCGGAACGCGGATCGAGGCGCCGAAATCAGTGCCCTGCGCCAGCGGCGCCATGCCGGTCGCAACCGCGACCGCGGAGCCTCCCGAGGAGCCAGCCGGGCTCAATGCCGTGTTCCAGGGATTGAGCGTTGCCCCGAACAGCGCGTTGACCGTGTTGGCGCCAGCGGCGAATTCCGGCGTGTTGGTCTTGCCCAGCACGATGGCGCCGGCAGCCTTGAGGCGGCGCACCACCTCGGCGTCGCGCGCGGGCACGTTGTCCTTGAATGCCGGCGAGCCAAAGGTCGTGCGGATGCCGGCGGTCACGGTGACATCCTTGATGACCACGGGAAGGCCGTGCAGGTGGCCGGTCGCGGCGTTGCCGGCGAGCGCGGCGTCGGCGGCACGGGCGGCGTCGCGCGCCTGATCGGCGGCGAGCGTGACGATGGCGTTGAGCTTGGGATTGCGTTGCGCGATGACGGCTAGATGCGCGTCGAGCACCTCGAGCGCGCTCACCGCGCGCGTGCGGATCATCGCGGCGAGGTCGCAGGCGGATTTTTGCGTCAGGCTCGGGTCGGCGGCCATGGCGTGCTATTTCCCCGACCAGTGGACGAAGCGGCGCTCGATCACGAGGAACAAGAGGTTCAGCCCATAGCCCAGCGCGCCGGCGGCGAAGATCGCGGCATACATGTCCGGCATGGCGAATAATTGCTGCGCCTCGAACACGCGAAAACCGAGCCCATCGACCGAGCCGATGAACATCTCGGCGACCACGACAATGACCAGGGCGAGCGAGACGCCGTTGCGCAGGCCAACGAAGGTCTGCGGCAGCGATTCGAGCAGCATGACGCCGGTGAGGATGCGCAGGCGTGATGCCCCCATCACCTTGGCCGCCAATAGCCGCGTCTTGCGCGCGTTCATCACGCCATAGGCGACGTTGAACAGAATCACCAGCGCCGCGCCGAAGGCCGCGACCGAGATCTTGGTGCGGTCGCCGACGCCGAACAGGACCAGAAACAGCGGAAACATCGCCGATGCCGGCGTCGAGCG